>DASXEJ010000202.1 GCA_036490175.1 Pirellulales bacterium
CTCCCCTGCCCCGGACACGTGCTATGCGTATCTCGTGCGGCATGGCGCCACGGCCGCTAGCGCCGCCCACCCGGTTGTGATGCAAGGTCTCAGCATGGACTCGCCGCTGTCCGAGGTCGGCCAACGCCAAGCCAACGAGACCGGCACTTTCTTGGCCGGCCGCCGCATCGATGCTGTGTATGCAAGCCCGATGGTTCGCGCCCAACAGACCGCCGCCGCGATTGCCGGACCGCATCACCTGACGCCCACGACGATCGACGAACTGATCGAAGCCGATCTCGGCTCGTGGGAAGGTTTGAGCTGGGATGACATCAAACGCGACGATGCCGAAGCGTACCGACAATTCATCGAGCGGCCCGACCTGTTCGGCTACGGCGGCGGCGAAAGCATTTCCAATGTACGCGACCGCGCCGTACCAGCCCTGAAAGACATCATGCGCAAAAACCTGGGCCAGGTGATCGCCGTGGTGACGCATCGAATCGTGATCCGGGCCTGCGTCGCCCACCTGGTCGGCATGCCACTGGCCGAAGCACGCCGGCTGTCCCCATCGACGTGCGGACTATCCCTTATCCGCTATCACCAGGGCGAGATCGAAGTAACAACCTTCAACGCCCTGTTCCATCTCAGCGCGTGGTGAAGAAGATCACGCGCAATAACGACAGCACGCAATCGAAGCGAAGCATCTAATGTGTGGCGCTGCCCCCTCACCCTGCCCTCTCCCGCAAAGGGAGAGAGTGAATGCGGCAGGTGTAAACGCGTTGAAATGCTTAACCCTGTGTTATCGCCGCTGCATTCTTTGCAGAAATGCGTCGGTATCGTCGACGGGCACCGCGTCGCGTGTTTGATAGACAAACTGCGCTGGATCGATCGGTGTGTCAAAGTGGACATCGACGAACTTCACCCGTGCCAAGACATTGTCGTTGTGGGAATGCCGGCCGACCGTTGCCGCGCGTAAGTAGTCCACTTGATACGTGAACAGGTCATCGCGGCCGATGTATATCTCGACCTGATTGGGCGTATAGACTGGCAAGCGGCTGAGGTCGGCTGCCGCCCCCCCATCAATGGCCTGCTTCTGATCCGGCATCAACTGCCCGAGCGCGGCCTGCTTCCAGACGCCTAGCACGACGTATGTCGGCATGTTTCCCAGTTTCTCGCTGCGCACGGCCTGAAAATCAAACGATCGATTCAGACTATCGATCAAGGCCGGCAAGCCCCCCAGGGCCAGCACGTCGACGCCGGGGCGAAAACCGGTTTGTTGCAGACCGGCCACGGCGCGGGGCACGTCCACACGCGAGAGGCGCGATTGCGTCAGAGTCGTTTGTTGAATCCACAGCGCCTGGCCATCGCTCACTTGCTGCAAGCTACAGGCCTTATCGCCTAGCTTGACTTTCAATTCGAGGCGCAAACGGCGCGAGTCGCGCGGACCTTGCAAATATTGCCCTGTCGCGATCAGCGACTCGCCGAACAGCCCCGAGCTGAGACTGATCTTGGCCGACAACGTATCGTGACTGGCCAAGCGCTGGATCACCTGCTGGATCAGATCGCCGGCCGGTGGCGTGGGGACCAGATTGTCGCGGCTGGTCGAGGCCGGGTTCGCACGGGCGACAGGCGCCGCAGTGGCCGTTGCC
Source organism: Pirellulales bacterium (assembly GCA_036490175.1). Classification (NCBI taxonomy): domain Bacteria; kingdom Pseudomonadati; phylum Planctomycetota; class Planctomycetia; order Pirellulales; species Pirellulales bacterium. The sequence goes on from DASXEJ010000202.1 coordinate 1,629, forward strand.
GACACGTTGCTAGCAACAACTTCGCTAGCGTGCCCCTTGGACCGTGAATGCGTGGCGTAAATTCCAGCCGCAACCGCCCCCAGCATCCCGCAAACGATCGCCGGAAGTATGGGCAATCTGTGCTTCATCGGTGGGGTTTTAACGGATTTGTCAAAGAATCCGGTTGTGCAACGTCGAACTTAAACCTCAGACGTGCGCGCCCCGAGCAAGAGCGCCCACGAACCAATTGCCTGTCCGGTGGCGAAAACCCCGGCAGGAAACACGGCAAACGTATAAGGCGACGCATTGTAGGAGGGCCGCTACGCGCGGTCCACGCCAAAACATATTCGAGACGAGGCCGTCAGGTGGGCTGCAACCAAGCCACCGCCTGATGACGATTCGCGTGGATTTCCTAGGGGGGAAACGATGAAGTATCAAATGGTTGCATTGTGTCTATTTCTCGGGGTCACAGGCTGTCAGGTGCCTCTGGCTCACAATCTGCCGCCGGCAGAACAAATCATGCACCCTGGTCCTGGCGTCGATGGCCCTGGTCCGGGCGTCATGATGCCGCCCGGCGGTAGCGGCGGACTGGTGCCGTTTCCTGGGGCCACGTCTCAGATCGCCTTCGTCGGCCCAGAAGCCATGAGCGTGGCGTGGGACGTAGGCGGTCCTGGTGCGTTCGATTCTGAACCGCTAATCGTGCCTGGCCGGTACAACTTTCCGCAGGGTGCGATCTATCGCCTGAAACTGACCAGCATCCCGGGGCGCGCCGGCGTCGAGCTGTATCCCACGCTCGAAGTCGCGCCGACGTTGCCGCGCACCGATGCTTACCTGGCACACAACGCTGTCCCCTTCCAACTGACGGACGAGGACTTCGACCAGGTGCTGAGCGGGAACTTCGTCACCAAGGTGATTTATCTTCCCGATGCAGAGTTCCAAGAGTTGGCCTTGGCCGGCGTCGAAACGTTGGTCAGCACGCGGCTCGACCCGGGCGTCGATCCAATCGTCGAAGCTGACCGTCGCGGCTCGATCCTGGCGATCATCCGCATCGGTAACAAGGATCTGCAAATCCCCGGTGGCGATGGAGGCGGTTATGCCGCCGACGCGGCCTTGGCAGCGGCCGGCATGGCCTGCGGCCTGACCGGCGGTCCGGGCAGCCAAATGCCGCCGGAATTGGTCTCGGGCATGACGGCACCCCAATATGGCATGCCCATCTCGGGTACGCCGATCGGTCTGCCTGGCCCGCCCCATATTCCCTTGGGCGTGCCCGCCGGCTTGCAGAAGCACGTGATGAGAAACCACACCTTTATCGATCTGCCGAATCCGGTGGCGAAGGTCAGGATCGACGTCAAGCAAAAGCCAGGCATGAGCTATCCGAAGCCGGCCAGTCACGCCCATATCGAAGAGAGCGTGTTACCGCCACCGGCACTGTATAGCCATCCACTGTCGACCAAGTTGCAGCTTATCGGCTCGGGGCCCATTCCCCCGCCGCCTGTGGCTGCCGCTTGCGACGACGAGTGTGCAACGCCGTAAGAATGCTGCGAGGCGACGCCTCTTCAACCCTGCTCCTCCGTGGGGGAAGGAGCAGGGTTGGGAGGCAAGAGTTTGAGTGTTACGACGCGAAGAATTGTTGATCGAGCGAGTCCTATCCACGAGATCCTTGGCAATGGTCAACCAGCTCCGCAACTCGGGCGTCCGCAAGCGGCCGCAGCGAGACAAGGTTGCCTGCCTGGCAGCGATGGCACTGTTCGTCAGTCTGTTTGCGAGTTCGCGGCTCGCGGCACAGACGTCGAACGTGCATTATCGCTACCAAGGCAACGAGCCTCCGGGAGCGATTGGTGCTTGGCAACTGATGCGGGGAGGTCCATTGCCTGGGTACTTCCAGCCGGTTGAGATCAGGGCCCCTCAGGGGGTCTTGATCTCGCTGGCGGTGGATGGAAATTTCGGTCAACAACTGCAGACTCCGTTTCGCGTCGGACTGCTCATCGCTCCGGTCTATCGCTTGCGGGTTACCAATATTCCGCTGCATGAGGGAGAAGAAGTCTATCCCACTATTGAAGTGATCGATCGACTCTATCCGCCCGCCGGCCAGGCCGTGCGGTTTCCGATTCCCATCGAACTGACGCAAGAAGACCTCGAGCTGGCGTTGGAAGGGAACTACGTCACACGCGTCGTGTACCTGGAGGATCCGGAGCACGTCTTGCCATCGGGACCACCCTGTAAGGAACAGAACTGGTTCGACGCCGGGCCGGGGGCCAATCCGGTGCAGGTTGCCGATCGCTTGGGGCGTCCGATGGCGATCATTCGTCTCGGCGGTCGTGTGCCAGATAATCGCTCGGGGCCTGACTGCGCGTTCTTGGCCGGATGTCCGCCGTTTGTGCCACTGCCGGGTTCGTGCGATCGCCCTTGTGGTCCGGAACCCGTGCCGGTTTCTCAGGAAACAGAGCCCATCAGCGCAACGGATTCACGGCCCTCAGCGGTTCCACTTGCTGAGAAGAAATCACGACTGGGCAGCACGGCCACGCGGCCAGCCACGAACAGAAGCAACCATGATTAATCGTGTCGGCGATTCCTGGGACTGCGGCGGCTGGCGTGCTGCCGGGCGCGCCGCACTGTTGGTGATGGCGGCGCTGGCGTTCTGTTCGTGCCGTGCGAATCTGGCCAACCAGGGGCTTGCACCCCAGGCGATGACGACGCCCCCCTGCCCTTCCCCAGAAGAGACGACCGCCGCGATTGCCGAAGCTGGCCCCGCGATGCCGCAATTTGCTCCTATCCCGCTGCCGTATCAAGTGACCGGAGCCTGGGCACCGCCAGGCATCGCGCTCCCCTGGCCTGAGGATGAGTACGTGCGCGATGGCGGCGACGACGGCGCGCCGGTCATGGTCGCTCCGGACTGGAACGTGTACGGTTTGGGGTTGGAAGACACCATCGCTCACTTCGACACGACCGACGGCCGGACGATGATCGAGGCCTCGAACAAGGTCACGATTTATGCCCCCTGCTTCGGCGCCGTGCGCACAGTGACACGACTGGCAGGCAATGAACAGGCGCAACCGGTCCTGGGTGTCGACACGCCCATCCGCGTGGTGCGACACGACGAGTCGCTCATGCCGGTTTCGAGCTTGCAGCGCGTGCAAGCCGATCGCCAGGCCGGCCTGAAGGTGACAGGCGTTTACGAAACGCGACAAGGGGACGGTGCCCTGTCGCGCGCCCTGATCGTCACTGCTTTCCAGGATGCATTCCTGCCCTACGAGAACATCGCAGTCCTGCGCACGGGCCAATACGCCAACAACGAGAAGGCCCGCTTGGCCGCGGCGGTGCAAAACGCCATTACTTGGACCGCCGACCAGGCCGTGCAGGTTGTGATCGACAACAAGGCGGCGCAGGCCGTAGCCGGAGATCAACGTGTCCAGACTACGTACACGGTAGACGACCTGACTTACCCGAAGTTGCGAATTATCAAGGTGGCCTCGACCCAAACGGCCGCCTGCGGCGAACCGGTCGATTTCACGCTTCGCTTCGACAACATCGGCACCCAAGTGTTGGGCAACATCGTACTGCTGGACAACCTGACGCCGCGCTTGGAATATGTGCCTGACTCGGCACAGTCGAGCCTCGAGGCGAATTTCAGCGTCGAGCCGAACGACGGCAGTTCGCTCGTCTTGCGATGGGAAATCGACAAGCCGGTCCAACCCGGCGACGGCGGCGTGGTGCGATTCCGCTGCGTGGTGCGGTAAAAGACGAGCTGCAGACCATGCAGCTTCGCCTGACCTTCAATACGCAGTGTTCGAGTTTCCAGGTGCCACCGCTGGCTCGCCCAGCGGTCCGAGTCGCCAAGAAACTGCCCCTTCCAGAGTCCCTCGGACAGGCGGAATTACATTCGGTATGATATTGCCGACGCTCCGATTCTCACTCCGCAGACTTGCCCACGCGACTTGCCATGCCCCACCCCTGGATTGCCAAGCGGATGGCCCAGCTCGATAGCTCGGGCATTCGCAAAGTGTTTGACTTGGCTGCCAAGATGAAGAGCCCGGTCAATCTGTCGATCGGTCAGCCCGATTTCGACGTGCCCGAGCCGATCCGCCAGGCTGCCGTGGCAGCCATTGACGCGCGCAAGAACGGTTACTCTCCCACGCAGGGCATCGGCACGCTGGTCGACAAGCTGCAAACGCGAATCGACGCGCAATACCACCAGCCCGATCGACGCGTGTTTGTCACCAGTGGCACCAGCGGCGGCCTGGTGTTGGCGCTGATGGCGATGGTAAACCCGGGCGACGAAGTGATCGTGTTCGATCCGTACTTTGTCAGTTACCCGCCGCTGGTCGAATTGGCTGGCGGCCGAGCAGTGATCGTCGACACGTATCCGACATTTCATGTTGATCTCGATCGTGTCCGGGCGGCGATCACGCCGCGTACCAAGGCCATCATCTTTGGCAGTCCGGCGAATCCGACCGGAGTCACGGCAACTGAGGATGAAGTTCGCGGCATCGCCCAATTGGCCGAGGAACATGGCATCGCCTTGATCAGTGACGAAATCTACGAGCGATTCTGTTACGACGCGCCGTTCGTCTCGCCGGCCCGCTATAACGCCCAGACGATTGTCGTCGACGGGTTCAGCAAAACCTATGCCATGACCGGTTGGCGTTTGGGTTTCGCGCACGGTCCGGCCGAGCTTGTGCAAGAAATGGCCAAGCTGCAGCAATACACGTTCGTCTGCGCGCCGCAGCCCGTACAGTGGTCAGGACTGGCGGCGCTCGACGTGGACATGGGCCCGCACATTGCCGATTACCGGCGGAAGCGCGATCGACTGTTGGCCGGCCTGACGGACTACGAGATCGTCCACCCGGGCGGGGCCTTCTATATTTTTCCGCGTGTGCCCCACGGCACGGCCACGGAATTCGTCGAAAGGGCCATCGCCCGCGAGCTATTGATCATCCCCGGCAAGATCTTCAGTCGGGCCGACACGCATTTTCGCATCTCTTATGCGGCCACAGACGAGACGATCGACCGCGGTGTCGAGATTCTGCAAGGCTTGGTGCGAGCATAGCGGGCGTGCGGTCTCACACGGTGCCATCAAAGGCAATCGCGTCGGCCACTTTGTACGACCAGAGCTTGTCGCGAACCCGTTGTATAATGCTCGCAAGGATCGCCCCGCGTTCGACAACCGAGCGCGGACAGAATTGACGTTCAATGGCAATATTCCTCGGCAAATAGGCCAAGTCGATGTCATGGACGTCACTTTTCCGACCGGTGAATAATGCGAATAATGTGAATATTTCCCGGCTATCTTATGGGGTAATCACCCCCTATCGTGGCGCACTGTGCGAACAGAATGCCAATGAGCACATGTCCAGTTCCGTTCCGAGTCCGTGCAATGGGCTGTGGCTGCACGACAATTCGCAACGCCACTGGCGATCATCGCGACATACGGACGCAACGCGTCTTGCCGACAGCGGTCACGTGCAAGGCGTCGCCGGGCCGACGTGATTCGTCCGCTGCATCTTCCACGCCAATAATAGGGAGCGATTGATCGTGCGCATCGTGTAGTACAACAGGCAGAGCAGCCCCAATGTGACCGCGACGATGCGACAGGGCGCGGCGGTGGAGAAATCGGCCAGCGTCTGCGCTACGATGCGGGACGGATCGTGCATAACGTCCCAACTGTTGAAGCGGCGGTACCGGCCCAGATAGATTCCGAACGACGCGGCCAGGTTCAATGCAACTTCCGCGGCAGGCACGTAGCGACGGTAGCCGAACGAACGCAAGTACCTACCAAACAGCATGAGCGAGAGCACGTGGGCCTCCAGCCCGACGAGCATGAATGCCGTGTATTGGGGAACCAGCACCACGGCCACGACCCAGGCGCTTGGGATCGGAGGCTGCCGCACGCGGCGGATGAACTGCACGATATCTGTCAGCACGTAGGCCGAGTTCGGCAGGAAAAGCACGAACGCCGCAAACGCAACGCACCAGAGTAATCCCGGGCGCTGGCGCGCACGAAACAACGAAAACGCCAGCAAGGGGGGTATGATCGCGAGCAGCGTATTCCAGCCCATCCCATTGAGCGAAACAAAGTTATTCTGCACCGACATACACCAGCCTCCACTCCGTCGTCGAGCCCATTACCAAACGCGGAACGCTTAAGCCGCATCGCAGCTCTCGCAAGACATTTTAATTGCTACCGAGAAATCGTGCGCGTTCCCGTCTCCGGCACGCGTCATTGGCACGCGCGCCTCGCACACATTCGGCGTTCCGTGCTGAAATGCTGCGCGGCGCAACAAAAAAACGAGCCCGGATCAGCTTGCGCCGACCGCGGGCTCGTTTAGATAGCGCTGTTGACTTAACCCCCACGGCCAGCAAGCTGGGAGTGGGCTTGAACGTCACGCGCTCTTGTGCTTGGGTTCCGGAATCGGAAACAGCTTTTCGCGACCGGCCACAACGTCTTCGGTGATCAGATAGCTCTGACCGCGTCCCTGTTCGGGCAACTCGTACATGATGTCGAGCATGATCGATTCGATGATCGACCTCAGTCCGCGAGCCCCCGTCTCTTTCTCTTGGGCCCGCTCGGCCACGGCCCGCAGCGCCGTCTCGGTAAATTCCAGCTGCGAGTTCTCCATGGAGAACAACTTTTGGAATTGCCGCACCAACGCATTACGCGGCTCGGTCAGCACGCGCACCAAGGCGCTCGAATCGAGCGGCTTGAGAGCCGTGATCACTGGCAACCGTCCCACGAGTTCGGGAATCAAACCGAATTCCAGGATATCGTCGCTCGTGACCTGGGAGAGCAACTTCGACAGATCCGATTCTCCCTCCTGAGTCGACGACTCTTGGCCAAAGCCAATCGTGCGGCGGCCCAGCCGTTTGCTGATGATCTTTTCGATGCCGACAAACGTGCCGCCGCAGATGAACAGGATATTGCTCGTATCCATCTGGATGTACTGCTGCTCGGGATGCTTGCGGCCGCCTTGCGGTGGCACATTGGCCAGCGTCCCTTCCAGCATTTTCAAGAGCGCTTGCTGCACACCCTCGCCTGATACGTCACGCGTGATCGACACGTTCTGGCTGGTTTTGCCGATCTTGTCGATTTCGTCGATGTAGAGAACGCCGCGTTGCGCCGACTCGAGATCGAAATCGGCGGCATGCAGCAGCTTGAGCAGCAGGTTCTCGACGTCTTCGCCGACGTAACCCGCCTCGGTCAGCGTGGTCGCGTCGCCGATGGCAAACGGCACGTTAAGGATTCTCGCCAGCGTGCGGGCCAGCAAGGTTTTGCCGCAGCCGGTGGGCCCGAGCAACAGGATGTTCGACTTGTCGATCTCGACTTCCGAAGGCTCGGCCGTCAGCATCAGCCGCTTGTAGTGCGTATGCACCGCAACGGCCAACACCTTTTTGGCTTCGTCCTGGCCGATGACGTACTCGTCCAGTTGGGCCACGATTTCACGCGGCGTAGGCACCTTGCTAAAGAGTTGCTTGCTGCTGCCGCGACGACGCCGTTCCTGCTCGAGGATCGACTGGCACAGCTCGATACACTCTCCGCAGATGTAAACGTCGCCCGGTCCTTCTACCAACGGACCGACGTCACGGTAGCTCTTGCGGCAAAACGAGCAGAAGGCATTCTTCTTGGTCGTGCCACCACCACGGCGAGTTCCACTCAAATCCCGACTAGAGGGCATTACCTACTCCTTTCCAAATCATACCTGACGAGCCATCTTGGGCCTCGCAGGCACGAAAAGACTCCAGGATGTCGCTCGAGAGGCCAAGGCCTGACCGTCCTAGTCGGGAAATTGCGTCGAGCCGCAGTTGCTTACGAGAGTACGTGGTCGCGTGTTCAGCCAATTCTGTCTATCCGATCCCGGCAGATTGTCTTGCAAGAATTTAAGTTCACTCGCGTCGGTACAGAGCGCCCAGGCATTCCGCTTCGTTAGAATCTGTCGTTGGCAGCCTTAAGCCTCTTTGCCGCTATCCCTTAACTCGTCTTGCAGACGGGCTGACAGCATTGCCTTTATTGTTCGGTATTCGACGTCCGTTAGCTCACCTCGGCTGTGCAATTCCCGAAAATTCGTGAGTAACTCGTTCGTTTTGGGACCGTCTTCGCGGAAGCTGCTCTTCACTCTGCCAACGACGTAAATGCCGGTGACCACTAAAATGGCGACTGCGGCGACTCCAATGACGACCGCCCCTGTCGGTGATGTCAACATCTCGAGCATGGAATCTCGTTCCGGACGCACAAAAAAGTGGTGCCCTGCCCCCCCTCTTTTGCCTCGCCCAATTATTATGCACAGGCGGACCTAAGGCGTCTAGCATTTGCGCACACGATCTGACTATGCATCGACGGAGGGAAGCGCGAGTTTTAAACCCTTTGACGCGGGCGTCCGCCAAAAGTCCCATCCGAGTCTCCTCTTGCCAGCCAAGATCCACATCGGCGCGAAGAGCACACCAGACTTCCCAGACCCCCAACGATGCAACACGGAGAGACGGCCTGATGGGCAAAGATGATCATTTGCAACGAGTTTTGCGCACGGGCATCGTGGCGATTCTGCGCACAACCGATAGCAGCCGGTTGATCGATGTGGCCGAGGCACTGCTGGCCGGCGGGATCGACGTCATCGAAGTCACGTTCACCGTTCCTCGAGCCGAGCAGGTGCTGGCCGAGGTGGCCAAGCGCCTCGGGGATCGCATTTTGCTGGGGGCCGGCACGGTGCTCGATCCCGAAACCGCACGCATAGCCATTTTGGCGGGTGCGCAATTCCTGGTCTCGCCCGTCGTCCGGCCAACGGTCATCCAGTTGGGGCGTCGCTACGGCAAGCCGGTATTTCCGGGCGCCTTCACTCCCACCGAAGTGCTGACGGCCTGGGAGGCTGGAGCCGACATCGTCAAGGTTTTTCCCTCGGACTGCGTTGGCCCCTCCTACCTGAAGGCTTTGCGCGCCCCGCTACCAGACATTCGCCTGATGCCCACGGGCGGAGTGAATCTCCAAACCTTGGCCGACTTCCTTAAAGCCGGAGCATGTGCGGTCGGGATCGGCAGTTCGCTCGTGGAACCGCAGGCGCTCGCTGCCGGCGACTTTGCGCGCATCGAGTCGCTTGCCCGACAATACGTGCAAATCGCCGCCGAGACGCGTGCCTCGATGGCAACCAGGTAGATCCGTCCGCTCGTCGAATCTGAACTGTCGACATGGACAGTCTGCAACGCCGAGGTTGCAAGCACCGCCGTTCAGAACACCCCAGCGCCCGCATCTTGCGCAGGACATCGTCTCGGTCTTCTCTTGCTCAAGCCGTACGACCGGCAGAGCCGATATCTGATGGCGTGACGCTGCGCCGTGCGCTCGCCGAGAGGCCGGGCTGCGCGCACGCACGGGTTGATCGGTAATCGGACACGTACTTCGGTCGCAGACTGATGCGCATTGCGTTGAGCGTGATCGTGCTGCTCTCGTTGCGGCTGGCAACAGCCACGGCCGACGCTCCTGCTGCGCCCACCACACCACCGCCGATCTACACGCGACAGAACGTATTTGGCGTTCCATTCGTCATGGACCCGGCCGAACCCGGAGCGCGGCGTGCGGTCGAGGTGCAATTGCACGTCTCGGAGAATGGCGGTCCGTGGAAGCTACAGGCCAAGTCGCCGCCCGAAAGTGGCAGCATTCGATTCCGCGCCGTCCGCGATGGTGAATACCATTTCATGGTCCGCACCAGGGACGACCACGGTGATCTGTTGCCACATGGTCCACCGCATCCGGAACTGACCGTCATCGTCGATACCGATCCTCCTGTGCTGGAACTGGTAGCAGAACGCGGTTCCGGAGGCGAGATCCACGCCCGCTGGCGGGTGCGAGACGCTCATTTGCGCTACGATAGTCTGCGCATCGAGTACCAGGTGGGCCCCGACGGCCCGCTAACGCCGGTGGCGATCGATCTGCCGCCGGTCGGCGCCACGACGTCAGCCCGCGAAGCCACTTGGCTTCCGGAGGCGCGCGAAGTGCCCGTCACAATCCGTGCCGAGGTATGCGACCTGGCCGGAAACGTCGCCAAGTCGCAGCAACAGGTCGCAGGCTTACCGCGTAGTCGCACCGCGAACACCGGCGGAAGCAGTCCCGCGCAAGGTCCGCCCGCAGAAGGGTCGATTTCGCAATGGCCCGGTGAAAAGACTCAGGGGACGCCACTGGGTCGAGGTGAACCACCGTCGATGGCCGGCTCGTTTCCGTCGCGGTCAACCAGCGATCAGACATTGGCCGGCAATGCGAATCGTTATGGGGCGGTAATGGAAGAGGTCACCCCAGCCGAAAATGTGCCCTATGCCGAGGCATTGCCCCCTCCCGCTGCGGCACCCGTGCTCGCACAGCCATCGCCCGAGAATCGACCGCTCGCGCCAATGCAGCCTGAAGACGTCGGCCTGCCACCGTCTGCTGGCAATGCCCACCAAACCAAACCGCGCACGCGACGCGATGTGGAAGCAAGCGACGGGCCCCGTCTCCCCTGGCCGGTGGCGATCCCGGCATCGACGGACGCGATAGCTGGGTCGCGCGAAACTTCTCCTGGTGGAGAAACGGTGCCTGCCGGCCTGCAACCTCATCTGATCAATACCCGACGCATCGAATTGGACTACGATGTTGATCCTGCAGGCTCGACCGGCGTTGAAAAGGTCGAAGTGTGGGGCACACGAGATGCCGGCCAAACGTGGAGCCGTGTGGCCAGCGATGAGGATCATCGCAGCCCTGCGGTTGTCACCGTCGATAACGACGGGCTATACGGTTTCCGTATCATCGTCGCCGACACCAATGGCGCACGCGAGGAACCGCCGCGGGCGGGCGATGCTCCCGACGTAACGATTGGTGTCGACACTGCCAAGCCTGTCGCACAATTGACCGGCGCAGGCTTGGGAACCGGTGCAGAAGCAAGCACTGTGACCATCCGTTGGCAGGCCAGCGATGCGCAGCTCACGGCGCGGCCTGTCTCGCTTTTTTACAGTATCGAAGCGGCAGGTCCCTGGTCGCCGATCGCGATGGACCTGGAAAACCTCGGGCGGCATGTTTGGCGGCCCGATTCCAGCACGCCGAGGCACGTATATCTACGCATGGAAGTGCGCGACCAGGCAGGCAACGTGCAGGCGGTCAGCTCACCGGAACCGGTGTCGCTCACAGCGGGTCGTCCCAAGGGGCATATCCGCGGAATCCGCCCAAGTGCGGCTGGCACCCCACCGGCCGCACCATCCGCAGTTTCCCCCTCAACCGGCGCCGCACCCGTTTGGCAAGACTACGTGCGCTGAACGGCGGGGAAACGCCGCACACCAGGATTCACGGTTCGCAGACCACGCGAAAGCCACTGGCGTAATCCCTGTAGGTGCGCCCCGCGTCGCGGAGATTGGCCGCGCGCAGACTGGTAACGGGGGTAATAAATCCACCGCCGCGCAAGAAATGTCGATTGCCGGCAGCGGCCCCTGCGGACCGTCAACCGGCGAGTGCGAATTTGCGCGCACATCATGCGACGTTAGGTTCCGCTCCGCAAGATACGGCAGTTATTCCAGGAGCTTTTTCATTGCGGTCATCAGCACTTGCTCGACGCTGGGAGCCACGCGCGAGGCAATGCCCGTCTCATAGCCCCCCTGAGAATACGAGATCTCGGTGCCGATATAGCCCGCGCCATAGTCGCCGTACGCTGCCATCGCCACAAAAGATCGAGGCCGCATCTGCTGCCCGGCCAACTGGTATTCGATGAAAAGTTCGGCGGGCATGTGCATTACATATGCGTCGCCCAGCTTCAGGCAACCAATGTCAATGGGTTGCTCGCGCCGCGAGCGCGCCAGCCATGCCAGATCCATCGCCGCACGGACGCGCTGCTTAGTGTCGCCGGCCGGCGCTGCCAACTCGCGCTGCAAGCCCTCTTCGTTCATTCGCGGACTGACAGGCAGCAGTACCGGCTCGTATCGCCACGCCACATCGCTGGCAATGATGGGTCGTCGCTCGACGGCGTTCCATGCGGCGCGCATCCCGTCTGCGATGCGAGAGGCCAAGATGTCTCGATACTCGCGCGTGCCATCGAAATACTTTCCCATCGTGACGTTGCCCGAGGCGCCATTGAAATGCACTAACGGCACGCCCGGCAACTCGCGCTCGCGGATTGCCCGGGCGAGTCCCACCGTGTCACTGCTGACGGCCCCTTTGCCGTGGTAGCTCTGTGGATGAGTAGCGTAATAGGTGACGGCCG
>DASXEJ010000203.1 GCA_036490175.1 Pirellulales bacterium
CATGGCCTTCGACGGCCGGCAGCGGCTGTCCGAGATTCGCTGTCCGACATTGATCGTTGCCGGCTCGAACGACACCGCGGTGCCGATCCACCATCGGAACACGCTGCACCACGGGATTGCCGGCTCCCGGCTAGTCGTCATGGAGGGCTCCGACCACACCCTCATCTGGACCCGCACGCCCGAGTTTCTGCGCGTCATCGACGACTTTTGTTCGGCGTGAGCAGCCATCGGCCCGATTCGACTTACGACGGGGGTTTGCGTGTCCGCCGCGAGAGTGCGCTGGACTCAAAATCCAGTGCACGGTCCGAAAGTACCGGAGGTGGGACTTGAACCCACACGACCTTGCGGCCACTGGATTTTGAGTCCATTAGTTCCGCTACGCTCCGCAATGGTCCGCTACACAAAGCCCGGTTTTTGCGGGCTCTTTTGAATATCGGCGTCGACCAAAAATGGCCACCGTCGCCAAGTCGTTGAGTGTTTATTGAGTGTTGCCGCGCCGGCTCGCGCGAGCGCTTGCCGAAAACCCGGCGACGTGGAAAATGAAGTTGCTGAGAACCGCGGGCCTGATCACCCGCGGAGCCCGGCCGCTCTGGCGCATGGTTTACAACCTACCACGCGCGGCGGCCCGGGCGGCTCGGCTTTCATGAAAGGTTGGAACGCATGGACTTGGATAAGGCCCTGGCGCTGCCGTATGCGACAGCCAAACCGCTCGCGCTGTCGGATATCGGCGAGATCGAAGATCAGCTTGGTTGGGGCCCGACCGCTCCCAACACGCCGGAAAAACTCAAGGCATGGTGTTTCTCGCATCTTGGCTTGCAGCAGCTCGAAATGTTCGAACACAACCCGGATGCCTATAAATGGCGCGGGGTGGTCGCTGACGCCTGGTCAGCCATGTTTGCGATCTACACGGCGGCGAAGGGGGGTTTTGCGCCCCCGCCTGGCAAGCCAACGTTAGGCGAAATCGACGACGCGAAGGTGGCGCTAGCCAAGGTGGTTGAGTGGTGCGATGCAAACATGGCCCGTGTGCACCCTGACGATGAGCAGCAAGTCGATGTTGAATCCCGCCGTGATCCCATCGCCGACCTGGATCGGCTAGGCGGTCGAGCCGAGAGATTGTGCCAAATGGTCAACCTGTGCCTTAGTGGCGTCAGGAGCGGCGACCAAAAAACCATCCAACTCGCGATTGGGCAACTCTTCCCGGAATCATCGGGAGCGCCGGACCCATTAGCCAACCTGTCGGGACTTTTGGCCAGTACCGCACACTTCCTGCCCGATGGCAAGTTTAACCTTGCCGCCATTACACCGGTCGATTCGCGAACCGCGTGCGAAGCCGCTTTTGATCTTGTGTTCCAGTTTCGTGTTCTTTGCCAATCGTTGTTTGGATTCGGGGAAAATGATGGCCAACTGGCTATTAATGAATCCATTCGAGAGCGCCTGTCCGATGGGATCTCGACCCTAGGGCCGATCGCGAGCGACTTTGACTACGCTTGGTTGGCCGACGCCATCAGGAGTGAAATTCTTACTGCGAAACGAGCGGTTGCCGGCGCGGCGGGGCCGAGCTCGCTGGCGGCTTTAAATCGTGTCAGCCAGACAGCAGCGATCGAAGTCGCCGCCGGCAAGGAGCAGCCAACAGGTGATCCAGTGCGACGGAGGCGCCCTATGTACGATCGAGACCATACGTTCTTGGAGTGGTACGAAATGGAAGGAAGCGAGACGTACCATAGCCATGTGGGAATTCAGAAGAAGTGGAACGCGCAAAACCGCCAGCACATCACGCGCGAGGTTGTAATCACGGGCGTAAAAACAGCGATGCGAGAGCGATCGCAAGCCAAAAATCTTTTCGAAGCGACGTAGGATATCCCACGTTTCCCACGTTTTTTCGGCCCATTTTCCTATTAGGTCTTTCCTACGTCTGCGTGTTTACGATGCCTGTAGTGAGTTATCCAACTCTCCGCAGGTATTCAAATGCAGACCGTCTTAAGCACTCGCGATGTAGCGGAGCTCCTGGGCTCTGACGTTTGGCGTGTCCGCCGGCTCTTCGAGGACGGCACCCTTTCTGAGCCGGACCGCCTTGGCGGCAAGCGGGCGATTCCCCGCGAGTGGCTGCCGCGGATCGTCGATGCCATGCGCGCGCGGCACTGGCTGCCGGTCGAGGCGGAGGCCGTCCAGTGAAGATCGACGCCAGCGATATCGCCGACCTTCGCCCCATAATCAGCGCGGCCGTCGTGGCCGTGATGGAGGAGCTGCGCCAATCAGAGCTGGCCCAATCGAGCCGGCTCGCGTACCCCGAGCCCGAGGCCGCGGCATTGCTGGGCGTTCGGCCGCATTGCTTGCGCGACGCCAGGCTGCGCGGCGAGATATCGGCCAGCAGGGTAGGCAAAAAAACCGTTTACCAGCGGGGCGAGCTGCTGCGCTTTCTCGAGCAGCAGAAGCTGTGACCCGTAAATGCAACGGGCTCTCGACCCGGCCAAGAGTGAGAGCACCGTTGCGAAGTTCCAGGACCGCAAAAGTGAGTATAGCATCTCGACCACGACCCGCCAGCGGCCACGATCAGGCGCCGCAGCCTGCCTTGAGCTGGCACGCCATTACCGCGATCGAGCCAAGGCCGCTGGGCCTCGCCGGGACCGCCCGCCGACTCCGGCGGCGGGATCGCACCTGGCGCCGGTATCATATGCTCCGGCAGCAGCTTGGGCGCCTCGTCGGCTGGCATGCCCGGCGCCCGGAGTTGCGCACGAGCCAAGCGTACGATACAGCCCATCGCGCCGTGCTGGGGGGCTTCTGATGGCCAAGGCGCGGACGGCCATTCCCGCTGAATTGCGACCCGAGGACGTGGTTGCAATCGTCGACACTCGCGAACAATTGCCGTGGGATTTGTCCCCGCTGCAAATGCGAGCGGGCACGTTGCCAACCGGCGACTATTCGGTTGCGGGTCTCGAAAGCATCGTGGCTGTCGAGCGCAAGAACGAAGCGGATTATCTGGCCTGCTGCGGCGTGGAGCGCGAGCGCTTCGACCGATGCGCACTTCGCCTGCTGGCGTACCCGGTCCGCGCCATCGTCGTGGAAAGCACCTGGGAACGGCTGGAGGCCGGCAACTGGCGAAGCAAGATCACGCCAGCCGCGGTTATCGGCTCGACCCTATCTTGGATCACCGCCGGCATTCCTGTTGTTCTGGCGGGCGACCGCGAGCGGGCCGCTAAATACGTCGGCCGAATCCTGTACATGGCCGCGCGGAACCGCTGGCGTGAGGCTCGAGCGCTGGTGAGTGGAATACTCGAGCCGGCCGAGCCGCTTTCACGATCAGCGTATCCGGCCGAAACGCTGGCATCGTTCGACGCCAGCGCGGGGGTGCAGCATGGCTAGCGCATATCCTGCGACGGGCGCCGGCCGGCTGCTGGCCGAACGCCTGGGGCTCACAATCAACGGCACCGAGGGTCACGACACCAAAGGCCCGTGCATCGCCTGCCAGTCGTCAGACGCATTCCGCGTGCATCAACGGACTGGGGTAGCGCATTGCCATTCCTGCAAAGGCGCGTGGTCGGCACTGCAGCTCGCCGAAAAAATCCTAGGCGGTCAAGCGCCCGCTTGGGACCTACTGATTGAATTGGGCATCGCTGAGCCAAGGCACAACGGCAACGGCCATTCCAACGGTAACGCCGTCGATGTGCTCGCCCTGGTGGCTCGTGAAAAGGGGGTCACGGTCGAATCGTTGAAAGCCTTCGGCGCGACGGTCAAGGCTGGCGTTGTCGTGGTGCCGATGGTCGGACCCGATGGCACGCAATGCTCTCAATTCAGCATCAAGCCCGGGGGCGACAAGGGGAAGAATGAAAAGGGCAAGCCGACCGGCTTGTTCTTGTCCGGCAGGGCTCCGCAAGCCGGCGAGACATGCCATGTCCCCGAGGGGGTCAAGGACGCGGCCGCGATTCACTCGCTGGGCCTGCTCGCGGTTGGGCTGCCATCCAGCGCGTTGAGCCCGAAATTCGCCAGGCTATTTGCTGGCGTGCATGTCGTGCTGGTTCCGGACCGCGACAGCGCTGGCGAAGCTGGTGCGCAGAAATCGGCCCGAGCGCTCCACGGGGTTGCGGCATCGGTTCGCATCGCCGTGCTGCCGGCCGAGTTTTCCGAGAGCAAAGGCGCGGACGTGCGCGACGTGCTGCGGAAAGAGGGCGGCGAACAGCTCGTGCGCCAAGCGATTACGGACGCGAAGCCGTGGGAGCCGGGCGAGGGCGCCGAGGCCGGCGACGACCCGAATATCTGGCAGCCCAGCGGACGCACGGACGAGGCCAACGGTCGGCGGCTCGTGCTGAAACACGGTCGCGATATCCGCTGGTGCGCCCCACAAAAAAAGTGGTATGCCTGGGACGGCGTTCGCTGGCGTGCTGACGATCAACACCACGTCGAAGCGATGGCCAAGGCAATTGGCGTCAGCTTGTGGGATGACGTCAAGTATGCGACCGAGAAAGGGGCAAACGAAAAGCTACTCCAGCAGTTGACCAGCTACGTCAAGGCGAGCTGCTCGTGCCACGGCTATCAAAACGCGATGATTGCGGCCCGGTCTGAAATCGGGATTGCAGTTCTGCCCGCCACGTTCGACGCGGATCCTTGGGTTCTGAACGCAGCGAACGGGACGATCGACCTGCGCACGGGCGAACTGCGGCCACACGATCGCGCCGACCTGATCACCAAGCTGGCGCCGACCGAGTTCACCCCCGATGCTGAATGCACGCGGTTTGAGGCGTTCTTGCATGGCATCCTGGCCGGCAACATGGTGCTGGTCGAATTCATCCAACGGCTGCTTGGCTACTGCCTCACCGGCGACGTGCGCGAGCAAATCCTGCCGATCCTGTGGGGCGGCGGCAGTAACGGCAAGAGCACGCTGCTGAATTGCATCATCGAACTGTTGGGCGACTATGCCGGCCGAGCCGCGCCCGACCTGTTGCTGGTGCGTCATGGCAAAGCCCATCCCACCGAATTGGCAGACCTGCACGGGCGCCGGCTGATCGTGGCTAATGAGAGCGAGGACGGCCGACAGCTCGCCGAAAGCTTGGTCAAGGACTTGACCGGCGGCGACCGCGTGAAGGCCCGCAAGATGCGTGAGGACTTTTGGGAATTCGCGCCCCAGCACAAGGTTTTACTCCCGACGAATCACCGGCCCGAAGTGCGCGGCAGCGATCACGCCATTTGGCGTCGGCTGCTGATCGTCCCGTTCACGGTTAAGTATTGGGATCGGGCGAAGGGCGAAACCGGACCCGAGGGGCTCGAAGTGGACAAGTCGCTGCCGGACAAACTCAAGGCCGAAGGCCCCGGCATTCTTCGCTGGCTCGTGCAAGGTTGCCTCAAATGGCAACGCGACGGCCTGAACGTGCCGGCCGAAGTGCGAGCGGCAACGGACGAGTATCGCCAGGAAGAAGACCGCCTTGGCTCGTTCATCGCCCAATGTTGCGTGGTCGACTTCCATGCCCGTGAGGGGGCGACGGACTTGTTCAAGGCATACCAGGAATTCAGCGGCGACAAGGATTTGACGCAGACCGCGTTTGGCCGGTTGCTCGCTGACCGTGGGTTTCACAACGACCGCGTAACGGCTGGCCGACTAAAGGGGCGAATGGCGTGGTTTGGGATAGGACTTCTGGGCGAAAACGGCAGCGATGAGTGATGAGTGAATAGTAGTGAATAGTTTAATCATTAAGCGCCCGTGCGTGTGTGTATGGGAGTTCATAGTAGAAACCCTTCACTACCCTTCACTCTTCACTGGATGCGAGATGAACATGAGAGAAACAAGCCTGGCGCCAACATTCTGGGCCGGCGCCAGCCAGCGGCTATCAACGAACCCTCACCGGATTGCCAATCCGCTGCGGCACGAACGTAACTAACAGCAATGCAAACGACTTACGCAATCGCCGAAACGTCAACACTCAATACGCACACAACAGGGCGCGTAGCAGAACCCCCGAGCACCAACCCGATGCCAGCCCCGACCGGCAATAAAAACAGCCTTCGCCACGGCTTGACCACCGGCACCCTGCCGACCGGCACGGCGTACGTCACACGCACGATCAATGCCCTGCGCGCTGCGATTGAGGATGCCCTGACGGTCGCTGGCCGCGAAATCGGCATCGTGGAAGCTGCTGCGATCCAATCCGCTTGTCGCTGGGAACGGCACGCACTACTCGCCCAGCGCTGGCTGCGGAAGGAGACGGGCCTTGATCCGGACCAAAAGCTGGCGTTCAGCCGCGAGATTGCCCGGGCATCTAGTGAGCGTGACAAGTGCTTGGACCGGCTAAAGCTCGATCACGCCCCTGGCGCCAATCCTTGGGCCGTGCTCGACGCCCCGAGCCGCAACGCACCAACGGCCCCCAGCAGCCCGAACGCGTCAGACGCGAAGCCAAGCGGCCAGGAAGGCATGCCCACCAACACCACAACGGAGCCCGCACCGTGACAGACCGCGACACGTACCCGTTGACGACTGCCGAATTCGAGCAGCTTGCCCATTTGTTGTTCGTCGCGACCGGCGGCATGGTCGACGTCCAGGCCCCGCCGCAGGGCCTCGCTAGTCAGCCGATCTATCGCGCCCCGGCCGTATGGATATGGCACCTGCTGCCGAAGTTGTCAGCCGCCGGCAACCAATTCACGGTCGCCGAACAAGAGTTTGCACCCCCGGGCCCCGGCTACCTGTCGGTCGAACAAAAAGCCGACCTTGCCACGAAAGCCGACCAGCGTCACGAACGGCTGGCGGCCGAAATGCTCGAGCGTTTGGCCGATCACGACCGGGCCTACAAGGCGAAACAGGGCCGGTAAATGGAAAAGCGAATGTGTCAGTTTCAACTGCGGCCCGTGGACATCGGGTCGAACATGGATGCGAACATGCGTAGCCCTGGAGCAAAGGCAGTGACCGGCCCCCCCACGATCGAAGCCAAGCTGCTGGCCTATCGCAGCGACTTCCTGACCTTTGCCAGCGATCTGATTATCCCGTCCGCGCATGGCCAGCGGCGCTTCGGCGACGTGATGGCCCCATTCCAAGTCGAGCGGTTCGGCCAGATTGCCCCCGCCTTGTACGCACTAGCCAAGGGCGAGAAGCCCCCCATCGGCCGCTATTGGTGGGAAGCCACAAAAGGCGCGTCAAAAGACTCAGATTTGGCCGTCTGCCTCTTGTGGCTGCTGGCCTTTGCCGGTCGATCCCTGCTGGCCCAAGTGGGCGCCGCGGACCAGGACCAGGCCGACGAACTGCGCAAGGCGGCCACCGATATCTTGCGGCTCAACCCATGGCTGGGCGGCCGGGTCGTAATCCAAAACTGGAAGATCACCTGCACCAGCAACGGAGCCACAGCCGAGATCGTGGCCGCGGACACCGCTGGCTCGCATGGTGCCCGGCCCGACGTGCTCATTATCAATGAGCTGTCGCATATCACGAAACAGGAGGTAGCCGAGAACTGGCGTGACAATGCGGATAAGGTGCCGCAGGGCCTCGTCGTCATCGCAACGAACGCTGGTTTCATGGGCACCTGGCAATACCGCTGGCGTGAGATTGCCCGCACTTCGCCCCGGTGGGTGTTTAATCAGCGCGCCGAGCCATCGCCGTGGATCGACCCGGCAGATTTGGCCGAAGCCGAGCGGCGCAACAGCAAGGCGCGCTTCCGCCGCTTGTGGTGGGGCGTGTGGAGTTCGGGCACCGGCGACGCCCTGGACTCTGCCGACATTGAAGCCGCCGTTGACCAGCGCCTTGGCCCGATGCAAGGCGATGAGCCCGGCTATGGGTTCGTCGCTGGACTGGACCTTGGCATCAAACAAGATCACTCCGCGCACGTGGTGCTCGGCTACCACACTGCCACGCAGCGCTGCCGCTTGGCACTGTGCCAAAGCTGGGGCCCGGGCTTTGAGGGCAAAGTTGACCTGATGGCCGTCGAGGCTTCGGTCATGGCCGCCAACAAACGCTTCGGCTGTTCGACGCTGTACGATCCCCACCAGGCCGGGCTGATGGCCCAACGCTGCCAGAAGCATGGCGCTCCAATGGTGGAAGTCCCGTTCGTCGGCTCGACGCTCAATAAGCTGGCCGCCGCGGTGCTCGACGCTTTCCGCAGCCGCGCCGTCGACCTGTACCCCGAGCCCAAGCTACTGGCCGACCTGAACAGGCTGACCATCGTCGAGAAGTCCTACGGCTACAAGCTGGAAGCGACACATGACGCGGATGGCCACGCCGATCGGGCCACGGCACTGGCTCTTGCTTTGCTGGGCGCACGTGAACGCAAACCCGGGCCGCGCGGTCCGCTGTTGTGGGTCGGCATGATGGGCGGCATCTATCCCAACGGCTACGGCAGCAGAACGTGGTAAGGCTCACCCCGAGGCTATCGACCATGAAACACGACTTTTTCGATCGCTGGATGCGGCAGCTACGCCAATCGGGCGAAAGCCGCTCATCAGCCGAACGCATCATCGCCGCGGCGTGCCGGCCCGCAAAACCTTCCACCGTTGACCGCCTTTTTCCTCAGACTCCAAGGAGTTCCCGCTCGTGAGTACGATTCTCGAAACCATCAAACAAAAGCTGACCCGCAAGGCCGCGACCGAGGCCGAACAAACTGCAACCGCCTTCGACCGACTGGTTTGTTCGCTGGCCGATGAAAAAGACCCCGGAGCGCAAACCGTGGCCGACGTGCTCTTTCGCAGCGGCAAGACGCTCGACGACTTGCAGGCCGACATTGCCCGACTGCTGGAGCGGCGCCGGTTGCTCACGCTGTTGCCCGGCGAGCAGCCGGCACAAGCTGCCATCGAGCAGGCCGCTGCTGACCTGGCCACCGCGCAGGCCGCATTCATCGAGGCCACCAAGGCGCGGACTGCCGCGGGCGAGCTTTACGGCCGGACCGTCAGCCAAGCGCGGGTCACGCTCAAACTGGCTGCCGACGCGCGGCGAGACCTGATTGCCGGCTGCCGCGACAAGGGCGCCTTCGATCGCTGGACCGTGGCCACGGCGAAAGTCGCATCCCTGGAAAACCAGTTGAGCCAACAGCGCAGCACGCTGGGCGATGGCTCCCAAGGCGTCATCGGTGCCCTGCATCGGCTGCCGCAAGACATTGACAGCGCGAAACGGGCCGACCTATTCAAGCAGGCCAGCGACATGCAAGCGGAACTGGATGGCTACCGCGAAGCCAAACCGCGCATCGAGCAAACCATCAAGCGGCTTGAAGCCGAGCTGTCCGGGGCCCGCCAAGATCTGGCCGCCGTCGAAACCATTCTCTGCCAACCCTAACACCCCCTGGAAACCCGATTGCCATGAATGAATTCAAATCGTACACGCCCGGCGAACCGGGCTCCGATCCGAACCTGATTGCCGAGTCAGTACAGCCCAAGGCCCCGTGCAAGCTTGACGTGAAAGCCGCGATCAATCTGCGGATCCATGAAAACTCCCCGGTCGCCGAGAGCGTCGAAAAGCTGGCCCGCGAATCGCCAGACGAAACCGTACGGCGGGAATTCCTGGTGTCGATGATCGCGCCGTCATTCAACACGCCGCAAGACGTGCATGAGCTGGCCCGGCTGCTGGGGATGATGGATTTGATCGGCCCGGACGATCCGCTGGTTTCTCAATTTACCGACTGGGGCGACGAGGCGATGCACGACGAACGCCGGCTGCGCGTGCTGGAGATTGCCGGCAGCAAGCTTTCCGAGGATACGCTCTGGCGCATGGCCCGGCCACAAAAGAACATCACCCAGCGCGGCGACTACGCGATGGACAATCAACCGCAACTCTAACCCAATCGAGAACCATGATCCCTTACACGCTTACCCTCGAATCCCCCGGCCAGCAGACGTTGCGGGCCAACATTGAAGCCCAAAAGCCGCTCACGCCCGACATGGCGCAATTTCTGTTCGGCACGCTGGCCGAGCACGCCATGCAAATGATCGCGTTTGGCCCGACCGCTACGCCGGAGTGGGAGGCCGAGAAGCAAGCCGAGCAAGCTTTAGCCGAAGCGCTCGACGCGGCCAAGGAGCTGGCTCACCTGCCCGGCATCGAAAACGTATTGGCCCGGCTGCGCATCGCCAGGCGAGCTCAGCGCGTCCGCCGCGAAACCGTCTGCCCTGATGGGGTGGCCGCGTTCGTCGCGGAATGCTCTCAACAGAACGAGGAAACCGCCCAACATGCCTAGCCAGAATTCGGTTTTCAACAACCCGCCGAAAAATACGAGCATCAGCTACAACGGCTACACTTTCCCCGAGTATCGGCAGGTCAAGCACAAGTGCGAGCCGATCTACGACTCGACGGGCCGGGCGCGTACGGGCGTCAAGTATTCCTTCGAGATCCATTTCATTATCCCTTCGCCCGATCAGGCGACCGGGGCCAAGACCATTCCGCAAATCCGCTGCGCGCTTACTTCGCCCGGCGGCGTGCTGGCCATCCAGGGGCTTGGCTTCGGCGATATGACGATCAACGGCTCAAACGCCACCCGCCAGGTCATGGATTTTGGCCCCCATCCGCAGCTTGTTCACTTTGATCCCGTGGGCGGCGTGCTGGCCTACGAGGTTATTTGGGCCTGTGACGTCACGCTCGTCGAATGTTGCAGCAGCAGTCAGAGCGGCGGCCCCGCCGGCAGTTCGGGCGGCGGCGCTGGGCAGCCGACCGGCGATGCCTGGGCGAATTCCATCGTCTACTCGATCGACGATCGCGGGTACACCACGCGGACCACGACGGGTTACCTTGAAATCCCGCTAGCCCGCGTGACGGGCGCAGCGACCACCGTTGCCACCACGGCCGACGCTTACCGCAACCTGATTAACGTCATCTTGCCCTTTGGCTTCCGCCGCGCCCACCAGGACTATCGGCTGAGCGCTGATCGGCGACAACTTGAATTCGTCATCGTCGACAGTGAGATGGAAGGCGATGATTTTCTGCCGCCCGGCATTGCGCGGGGTTCTTTCGAGCGCAGCTTGTCAAACAATGGCGACATGAACTTTCAGAATTGGACGTACTCGATCAATGCCACGTTTGAGCGCACCGCGGGCACGAGCCGCGACTGGGCTTTTCAGCAGTGGTTCTTACTGGTTTCGACGACTATCGCCACGATCCAGCAGAACATGATGGGATCTGACCCAGGCGCCACCAGCGGCGGCAGCAACACGGGCACGGTCTTACCGTCGCGCATCAGCATGAGCACCGACTGCTTCAAGCGTACCGTGCGGCTGAGCACCAGCTTTAAGATCATCCGTTCGTCGGCCGACGTCATCAAGGCTACGGGCATCTGGGAACCGCTCAACACGGATTATCAAAGCTGGGCCAACACGATGGGGCAATGGCTCTGGACAGCGCGCGGCAACGCGCAGCTTTACCACGACTCCACCAGCGATTCGATCATCGACCCCTGCAACACGACCAACACGCTGACCGTCAAGGACTTGACGCGCATCTATCAGTTGGGCGTCAACGCCACGCGGCCGACGCTGGGCTGCGGCGGCATTTCGCCTAGCACGAGCTGGCTCACCTACAACTGTTGGACCGAGGCCGACAAGAAAAATTACAACGTCATCCAAAACCCGAGCCAAAAATACACGCAAGACTCCGACTCTGGCCCGGACTTCTTCACCGACGAAACGAGCGCCGGCAAGTATGGGCCTGCGAAGTATCAGCCCATCGTGCAAACCCGTGGCGCTCCGGTTACGACCGTGCGACTGATCGGCTACGCCACCCGTGTTAAATTCCGGCCGACCGTCCCGGCGCTGTTGACGTACGGCGGTCAGCAGTGCGTCGAGTTTCGGCGCGTTGTCGGTGGGCCAGCAGTGGTCGGCTCGCTGGCCGGTTGCGATGTCTACGCCGTTAAGTGGGATATCGAATATCGGCTGACGGGCGTCCCCACGTCTGACGCGGCGGTCTTGGATCAACCGCGGCCACAATCGAACCCGTTGCCAGGGGGCGGCGGCACAGGCGGCACTTCGGCCACGCCGGGCTTCGGCGGCGGTGGCCCGAGCTGATCGGTTTGCGAGTGGTCTTTGGCAATTTGGTTTAGTCGGCCGGGGCTGCACTGGGCAAGCTTATGGTCGGCTTGCACTCGCCGCGCGTCGGGTGTTGTCTTCGATGTCGATGGCCAACCAAATTAATTCCGCAGCAGCCATCAAGAGTACGAAAATCACGAAGCCCAGCACTTCGAAATACCCGGAGACAATAAACGCTGCCACGACAACTCCCAGATTTATCGCTCGGTGCTCACTCGCGGCGTGAACGGCATCAAAACCTACGACGGCGGCGAAGAGCAAGACTGGCGCGAGGACATTCAGCCATGCCATGATCTTTAGCCAAGTGGCGATCCGCTCCAGGTTGACGTATCGTCGATGAAAAGTTGGCCCGTGGCCCTGGCGCCCGATCGACCGGCGAGTTTCGATATGTAGATCGATGGCCGCCGTTGGAGCAGCCGCGCGGCCGGGGACGCTGGGGACAACATGCTCGGCGCCACAAATCGGGCACTTGACGGCGTGTCCCGAGAGGCCGAAGACAAGTTCGAGCGCCGATCTGCAACCAGGGCATTGATACTCCATCGACGTCCCCCTTGCGGCGAAATCTGGACACGTCCATTAGCGTAGCTGTCTCCGCTGACGGACGCCACAAATGGGGAATAGTTGACACCGGCGCCCAGTTGCGGGCATGATGGGGGGCGCGAGAAGTAAGTGCGTCATGCTGCTAAGGCGCTGGCTGGAGTAACGACCCGGCCCGATAACGGGACTTCTGTTTATCAGCAGCCGTTTGCGAGAAACAAACAACGATTCCAGGGCCATCGCTCATGCGTAACCCCGTGTCTAAGTATCCCGCAAGGGATGCGGCCCCTGGCGCTTTCGAGCGCTAGGGTTCGGGCGACCGAACACGCGCGGACCGTTATCCGCGCTCGCAAGGTTACGTGTGAGCGATGACCCTTTTTTGGCCTGGCACTCTGTCAGGTCGGAAAGGGCTCCAGCAATGGAACGCCACTCCCCGGGCACGCTGCCCATCATCGACGTGAGCACGCTGCGCAGCCATGCGGGCGAGCAACTCGTGTGCGTCGTCTGCATTGACACCCACGGCAACCGCAGTATCGCGGAACCGTGCGTGACGCTGACCGAGGCCGCAGCCTTTGTGCGCGGCTACAACAGCGTTACCGGCATCACCGGCCGCCGGGCCGAGATTCGAGCGATTGCGGGCACGATCACCGCCGGCCGGAAAATCCGCCTACCGCGGGCGAGCCGAAAGGCAGGTGCCGCATGACGCGAACGCTAACCGCCGCTGACACCCTGCTGGCCGACTTCTACCGCGACGTTTTTCGACCGCTGGCACTTCGGAGCCGGGCGCCCAATACGTTGCGGCTGTACGAATCGACCATCCGCTCTTTCGCCCGTTGTCTCAAGCGTTCGCCGCTGCTGGGCGACCTGAACGACGACACCGTGAGCCGCTACCTGGATTGGTTCAAGCGCCAGGGCGGCGGCCGCAGCCCCTATTCGGTCAACAGGGAGCGCAACAACGTGTTGGCCATCTGGCGGTATGCGTGTCGCAAAGGGCTGATTGCCATTTGGCCCGACGTGGCACCCGAGCGTGAGCCGCGGCACGTTCCGCAAGCGTGGCTTGGCGGTGAATTGACGCGGTTGCTGGCCACCTGCCAGACAATGCCGGGGCGCATCGGCCGCGTGCGGGCCTGCCATTGGTGGACCGCTTTGCACCTGGTGCTGTGGAATAGCGGCGAGCGCATCGGCGCGCTGATGCGATTGACCTGGGATTGCGTCGACTTGAAAGACGGCTGGCTGCGCATGCCGGCCGCGCTCCGCAAGGGAGGGACCGAGGATAAGCTCTTTCGCCTGCTGCCCGAAACGGTTGCCGCACTGCGGGCCATTCGGCACGGCCGCGACGGGAAGGTTTTCGCGTGGCCCTACTCGGCCACCTATCTCTGGCTTCGCTATAAAAAGTTGCTGAAACGCGCTGGGCTGCCGCACGACAAAAAAAGCATGTTCCACCGGATGCGTCGATCGGTGGCCAGCCACGCCGAAGCGGCGGGGGCAAACGCAACAGAACTGCTCGGACACTCTTGCCGCAAGGTGACGCTTAGCTACTTGGATCCTCGCCTGACGGGCCATCGCTTTGCATCCGACGTACTGTTTCAGATCGGCGGCGATACGCAGCCGAGCGGTGAGGCCAAGCTGCCCCGTGATGAACCGGCCCTGACGGTTCTTTTCCGCCGCTACTGCACAGAAAGCCTGATGCCACGGGTATCGGACCAGCGGCACTTGCGGCGGTCGATCACGGCTATTGAGAACTGCATCGATAGCGGTATCCGAACGCTGGCCGACGTGACGACCGAGAAGCTGGCCGAGCATTTGCAGCAGTTGCAATTGCAGGTAGGCACCGAGGGATTCCAGCGGCATCGTGCGGCCATTGGCCAGTTTCTCCGCTGGCTAGACGAAGTGGGGTTATCCCCGGCTGCTGCCGACGTGCTGCGCGTGCTGGGAATCAAGACGCACCGTTGGACGATCGGGGGTGTTGCATGACGCGTCCCAACCCTGAAATGACGCTTCGCCAATTCCTGGTCGAACTGTACGCCCCGCGGCACAAGCTGACTGAGGGCACGCTGCACCAGTACGCCGTGGCCGTCGACTCGCTCGACAAGTGGCATGGTGAACCGCTACGGCTTTGCGACCTGACCAGCGAGACAGCCATCGCCTGGCTGGCCTACTTGCAAAAGCGGCCCATCGCCAGGATCACGGTCAAGAACCGGCGGCGGCATTTGCTGACCCTCTGGATTGCCGCCTATCGCGTTGGGCTGACGAAGATTGCCCCCAGCGTGCCGTCCCTGTCGAAGCCGCGCAGCCGGCCCAAGGCAGCCCCCGGCACGCCGGCCGAGCTCTCGCCCGACATGCTGCTGACCGATTACGTGCATCATTACGCCCGCAAGCGGTCTATCTCGGCCAAGGGCAGGTATCAGTACGTGGTGGCCGCCAATTCGCTGGACCGCTACAGCGGCGAGCCGGTCAAGCTGAACGAGTTGAGCGACAGCCTGTTCAACGATTGGATCGAGCAAATCGAGTTGAGCGACTCCGCACCGTTTACGCTCCGCAACCGGAGGGCGCACCTGCTGGCACTGTGGAAGGATGCCCACCGGGCCGAACTGGCTCCGACGGCGCCGCGAGACGTGCGGCGGATTCGCTGTCCCTGGACCCCGCCGCAAGCCTGGTCGCATGCCCAAGTCTGCGAACTGTTGCGGGCGGCCGAAAGTCTCGACGGCTATATTCCCGGCCGCCGCTGGGTACGGTCCAATCAGGGCGAAATCAAGCGCTCGGCGTTCTGGGGGCTGATGATCCGCGTAGCGTGGGACACCGGACTGCGGCACGGCGACATTCTCGCGCTCACCCGCCAGCAGCTTTTTCCCGATGGCACGGTCCAGGTTATCCAGCACAAGACGGAGCGCTGGCACGGCATGCGACTGCACCCCGAGACGTTGGCGGCCATCGCCGCGCACGTGCCGGCGGATCAGCAGCAGCTTTTCAAGTGGCCCACCAGCATGGAATACTTTCGGCGGCAATTCACCGCGTTGGTGCGACTGGCCGGCATTCCGGCCGGCTCGTTCAAGAAGCTGCGCAAGTCGTCGGCCACCGATGTTGAGATGCGCTTTCCCGGCTGCGGCGCGGCGCACTTGGGGCACGTTGTCGCGGGGGACATTGCCCGCAATCACTATCTCGACCCACGGCTGACGCTGGCTAACAAGCCGATGCCGCTGGCGCTCTGCACTTCCGGCCAGCAGTTGCAGACCGGCGGTGCCGCATGAGCGCGCGAAAAGGCAAGAACGCCGTTTTGATCGTCACGACGCCAGCCGGCTGGAAGCCGACGCACTGGCACGCCGTACCGTTCGCCGTGGAAGGGGCCTATTTCCTCGAGCGCCGCTTGAAGCTGCCCGAGGCCATCCGCATGGCCAAGCGGTTCAACAAAGAGCACCTGCCCGGCCCCGGCGGCACGTTCGGCCGGGAGTGGGCGCTGTGCGTCAAGAGTTTGAAGCCAAACAAGTGGCAAGGCCCCAATCCCCAGCAGGCGAAAGGGGGTGGCCAATGATCGACATGGAACTGCGGCGCCGCTTAGAGGCGGTCAAGGACGGCGAAATCACCGCTGGGCATCTTGTCCGGCCGATCATTCTGGACGCTACCCGGCAGATAGATGCTTGGTTCGAGGAAGCTTGGGAAGCACGCCGGCTGTTGCATGCGGCCAAGGAGAATTTCGCGATGGGCTGGGAGCCGGAATACCTGGAAACCGGAGAGGAGGATTGACCGTCTGTCGGCTGGCCGCCATCGACAAGGGCGGCAAACCTGGAGCCAATTAGGCTAACGACCCCGTAGAGCGGTTGGCTCCCCGTACCCGGTGGGTGAAGCCGGGCAAACGCACTGGCGGCGATTTGACGCATCGGAGCACGGAAGGTATCAGCGGCCACGGAGGGCCATTTGAACGCGACCTGGGGCAAATAGCGCGACTGATTTCACGAAAGGCAACACAAATGAGCGCATGGCTATTTCAAGACCACCGTCAGAAGCAAAAAATGGGTGACAAGTGCCCCTGGTCCGTGGGCTGGGTCGATCCCGAGGGCAAACGGAAATCCAAGCGCATCGGATCGCAGAGCGCGGCCGAGAAGTACGCCCGCAAGATGGAAGGCCAGTTGGCGGCCGGGGTGTACGAAGCCACGTCGAGCGCGTCGTGGGCCAAGTTCATGGATGACTACGAAGCGAAGGCACTGGCCACGATGGGCACCAGCAGCCGCGATGCAACGCAGAGCGCGATTAACCATTTCGAGCGGATCATCAACCCGGCGAAGATGAAGGGCATCACGTCGCGGACTTTCGCCCAGTACGTGGCCACGCGCCGCACAGAGCCCCGCTGTCGGCCGCGGAAGTGCAAAGCCAAGAGCAAGCGGAAGGCCGGCAGCAGCGAGCCCGTATCGGTCGCCACGATCAACAAAGAACTGCGGCACCTGCGCGCCGTGGTCCGCAAGGCTCACCGCTGGGGATACCTGACCAGGATCCCGGAAATCGACTTCCTGAAAGAACCCGGCCGGCTGCCCACCTACGTTACGCCCGAGCACTTCGCCAAGCTCTACCAGCAATGCGACTCGGCACGCTGGCCGGATGAGCAGCCTTTCACGCCCGGCGACTGGTGGCGCGGCCTGCTGATGACCGCGTTTATGACCGGCTGGCGGATCGGCTCGCTGATGGCGCTTCGCTGGCAGGACGTGGACCTGGAAGCCGGCACGGCTCTATCGCGGGCGGCCGACAACAAAGGCAAGCGTGACCAGCTCACCCCGTTGCATCCGACCGTGATTCAACACCTGCGCCGGCTCAAAAGCTTCGGGCAGCTTGTGTTCCCCTGGAATCACACGCACCGCGCGTTGTTCGATGAGTTCATCGACCTACAGCGGCAAGCCAAAGTGCAGGCCGTTGGACCCAAGGGCCATTATGGCTTTCACGACTTGCGGCGGGCCTTCGCCACGATGAACGCGGGCACGCTGTCGCCCGATGCCCTGCAAGCCCTGATGCAGCACAAGGACTATCAGACGACGCAGCGCTACATCAACATGGCCCGCCAGCTCAACCCGGCCGTGGCCGAGCTGTACGTGCCCAGCGTGGCGGTCGCGGTCGGCTGAGCCGCTATTGAGTGTTTATGGAGTGTTGGCCATGCGAGCGCAGAAAAAAGCACCTGGAGCAATCGCCACAAGTGCTTGATGCGTCAGAAGTACCGGAGGTGGGACTTGAACCCACACGACCTTGCGGCCACTGGATTTTGAGTCCAGCGCGTCTGCCATTCCGCCACTCCGGCTTGAGATGGGCGAATGATTAGCTTGGGGCGTACGAGCCGGATTGTCAACGGGGTGGATGGGGCCGGCTGGGCAGGTTTCTTGCGATTGGGCGGAGGCCGTTTCGGTCGTGCGATCTGGGAGGGGAATACAGGCCGATTGCGCGATGGGCTGGCGGACTCGGGGGTGGATGAAGCCGAAGTGGTTGGCGGGACCCTCACCCCGGCCCTCTCCCAAAAGGGAGAGGGGGAAAAACTGGAGCAGGGGCGATTCATGAAAAATCGCCGGCGTGGAGGCGGACGCGGTCGCCGTGGGATTGGAGGGTTTGATAATGGGCGGGGTCGAGCGGGCAGTCGCGGTCGAGCAGGGTTAGGTCTTCGGAGAGTTCCGCTGAATTGTCGGGGGCTGATAGGGCGAC
>DASXEJ010000204.1 GCA_036490175.1 Pirellulales bacterium
CCTTCGCCACCGTGCGATTAAGACATCGACGGACCAAGGGAAGCGGCTCGCGAACCGCCTGCCTGACGATGGTCTTCAAACTAATGCAGTCCGCATCCAAAAGATGGCGGCTGCTGAACGGCTCACAACTGCTACCCGACGGGATCGCCGGAGTTCAATTCATCGATGGAATCAAACCCCAAGTAAATGCCGCCTGAAAACTTCCTATCCACAACTTATTGCAATATCTCCTCGATGGCCAAACGCCCAGAGTTCCTCATCAGGCTTTGGGGGCCGGACGTGACATGGGATTACGTCGAGAATGTCTGGTTCTGGGCGATGGTCGCCTACAAGCTGATCCTTTGGTTTTTCGTCCTGCTCGTTCTGTGGCTTACGCTCTGGGCTCGGCAATTGCGAAAGCAGGCTAGACGGACAGCGACAGGGCGGTAGTTCGGCAGGGGGGCACAAGCGATTCAACGGCTAAAAACCACGGCCGCCTTCAAGAAAAGCGTCCGGCGAATTGGCACAGAGCAGTTTGTGGGATGCTAGAATAGCCCCCAATCGAGTTCGCACAGACCTCGACCAAAACTCGACACGCCCAACATCGGAGCACGCTAATGAACACATTAAGGCTACTTTCGGCATTCGTCTCTTTGTTGGCACTGCACCTGCACGTAAAAGCTGCCTCGATTGGCGTCAACTTCTCCACCGACCCCATCGCCAACTTCAATTACGATCTGGCTCCCACCGACGTGACCGGCGTCGTTCCACAGGGAAACTGGAACAATGCCCATCAAACTGATGCGTCACTCTCCAACCTCATCGACGACCAAGGGAATTCAACAGGTGCATCGTTGACCGCTTGGAACCATAGTCCAACGACGACTACGGTCCCGACGGGCACGCCGACAGGTGACTTGTTGCACGAAGGGGACGCCTATTTTGGCAACGGATCAATCCAGGTGACGAACATCCCCTACGCCACTTACGATGTCTACGCCTACATTGCCGGGGGGTTGAACGGGTCAGGCCAATTCTTCGCCAATAGCAATTCTATCTACGACAACAATGGCACGTTGGGAGCCCTTTCCCCGCTAGCCAGCTTCATCCCGCCTGTTGGCAGCGATTACGGCAACTACATCTACTTTGCTGGCCTGACTGGCCCATCGCTCACGTTGTCCGGCATTGCAATCACCGGCACGCAGAGTCACGTCGTATTCGATGGCTTTCAAATCGTTCAGACCCCCGAACCGAGCAGCGTCATTCTCTTGGGATTCGGAGCCATGTGGTTGGTGGGCACAGTCCTGCGACGGGCACGATCTGCAAATTGAAGACCTTGCGTTAGTGGGATTCTCGCAACTCCCGCAGTCGTGATCCGACGACGGTAACGCCCGGCCGCTGAATGCTAGTTCATTTCACAGGCTCAATACTGTCCAGCAAAGCCTTGAATGCATCTCGTGGTTTGCAGTAACCCTCGGATTTATCCCGAGCAATCGACGATAGAATAATTTCGTTGAGCCGGTAGCCCACTTCAAATGAGGATACGTCTCCCTCGGCAAGCCAATCCGTCGCGTGGGCGATTAACTCATTCATCGAACCTGTGACCGAGCGGTCCAATGCCTTTGCAAAGCGAACTGTGCCGCTGGCAGGAGCGATGAAGCGGCGATAGACAAACTCTTGGCCGTCATCCGCCATGAATTCTCGAAGGGCACTCAACGCACGGCCAATGAAGTCACTGTCGTTCGTGATGCCCTTGCCGTACAGCACCGCGGAATAGAGGGATGGCGTGTTGCTGACGATGATGTATTGTGTTCGATCGGCGACGAACAGATGGGCGGACCAGTCGGCGAAGGGATTCTCGTCGGGGGGAAGGGTGCGTAATATGCCAGCCTTGATTTTGGTGGCAAGTTTTTGTGAGAGCCGGAAAATCATCGCTAGGCTACTTCCTTTCTGCGAGCCTTTTCCTCAGTGTCGTGTGCCTTTGGCCCGTATCCGCTTTCCTCACGGCCATACCGAGTGCTTTCTTCGTTCCGACCAGGACCACGAGCTGCTTGCCTCTGGTGATAGCCGTATAGAGCAAGTTCCTCTGGAGCATCAGGTAATGCTGGGGATGCAAGGGTATGACCACGCAGGGGAACTCCGAACCCTGACTTTTATGAATCGACAGGACGTAGGCAAGGGCTAGCTCATCGAGATCACCAAAGTCGTATTCCACTGCCTGCCCAGCCACAGCGGATGACGCACGGGCGCTGGCGGCATTGCATACCTCGGACGCGCAGGATCTTACACGCCGGCACGGACGCGGACCGTGGTCGATGAACACTTCGGCGAAGGGAGTGCTGCTCGCGTTGCGCACATCGCGCATCCTGGTCGCCAGCGAAGGTGCCGAGATCGTGGCCACGCTACGACTGACAACCAAAAAGCCGTGGGCGATCGATACGAAGTACTTTGCTCCTAGTAAAACGCCGCTCTATCTTCTGGCGATGGCGGTGGCTCCTGCTCGGCAACATCATGGTTGGGCCGAAAATGTTTAAAGCAGGCCGTGCGCGTGGCATACGGTTGGCCAGCCGATGCGGTTCGTCTCGACGCTTACGACGCGAGCGCCGGTGCCGGCGGCTTTTACTCGCACTGCGGTTTCTCGGAAGTGGGGCGGCCAGTGTATCGCGGTGCACCGCTCGTCTACTACGAGTTGCTGCTTGGCTAAAGATGCGAGTCGCGCATCGCGCGCTACCGAGTGGTGCTATGCACGTCCGCGTCATAGCCATTTCAGGCTTGCCCCTCGAAGCTTCCTGCTCGTGGCGTATCGGCTGCATGGAGAGAGGTTTGCCTACAAGCGAGATTCCAACACTGAAAAAACTGGCGCGTCGGGCGATAGTCGCCCGCTTGTTAGCCCGCACTTCCTCGGCTAATTTACGGACTCGCGGCGTGCCTGATCGGCCTCGCTGTAAATGCGGGCCCTTCATCCGGTCCGCCGCCGGCGGACCACCTTCTTCCGCGAGGAGAGAAGGGAGCTAAAGTGATCTTCTCGAAACTGATCAACAATTGACTGCATTTTCACGATCGACCGCACATTAACGATAGACTGCACACTAGCGATTGATTGCACAATTATGAGCGACCCTTACTTTCAGTCTCTCTTTGCCGAGCGCATTGGCGGCGTCAACTACGGCAAGGGGACCGAGATCTATAAGTTCGAGAAGATCAAACGAGCCAAGCGCAAGGCCCTGGCCGATCATCCCGAGCGGAAGCTGGTCGACTTCGGCATCGGCGAGAACGATGAGTTAGCGCCCGCGCCGGTTCGCACGGCGATGACCCGCGAGATCAGCCAGCCGGCTAATCGCGGCTATGCCGACAACGGCATCGCCGAATTCAAGGATGCGGTGGCCCGGCTGATGAAGCGCCGCTTTGGCGTCGAGCTCGATCCGGCCACCGAGGTGAATCACTGCATCGGTTCGAAGACGGCCCTGGCCATGCTGCCGGCCGCGTTCATCAATCCGGGCGATGTGACGTTGATGACCGTGCCAGGCTATCCGGTGGCAGGTACGCACACGAAATACTTCGGCGGCGAAGTGCATCGGCTGCCGCTGTTGGCCGAGAACGGGTTTCTGCCGGACTTGGAATCGATTCCGGCCGACATCGCGCGCCGCGCGAAGCTGCTGGTGATCAATTATCCCAACAGTCCTACGGGCCGGGTCGCCACGCGCGAGTTCTACGGCCGGGTAGTCGACTTCGCCAAGCGGCATAACATCGTCGTGGTACAGGACGCGGCGCACATTTTCCTGACGTACGAAGGTGAACCGCTCAGCTTTCTATCGGTGCCGGGAGCGAAGGACGTGGGCGTCGAAGTTCATTCGCTCTCAAAGGGCTACCACATGATCGGTTGGCGGATGGGCTGGGTCTGCGGCCATGCCAAGATCGTGCAAGCATTTGCCGACGTGAAAGACAACAACGACTCGGGCCAGTTCATCGCCATTCAAAAGGCGGCCGCAGCGGCGCTAGACGACGACGAGATCCCACGCCAGGTGCGCACCAAGTACGAACGGCGATTGCGCAAGCTGGTCGACGTGCTCACTCGTTGCGGCTTCGATTGCCGCATGCCGGGGGGAACCTATTTCCTCTACACCCGCAGCCCCAAGGGAATCAAGAACGGCCCCCGTTTCGACACGGCCGAAGCGGCCAGCCAATACCTGATCACCGAACACTCGATCTGCACAGTGCCGTGGGATGATGCGGGCGCCTACCTGCGATTCTCGGTCACCTACGAAGCGGCCGACGACAAGGCCGAAGATGCGCTGATGGCCGAGACCGAGAAACGGCTGAAGCAAATTCAGCCCGAGTTCTAAGGCCGTGACAGGGGTCGTGGTATTTCACGACGAAACAGCGACCTCGATCACGATCAAATGGCCTGGATTATTCCAAGCCATTCACACCCGCCAATGGGATCTGAGCGCCACCTACACGTCCGGTTTGCGTGCGCGGCATAAAGCGCGGTTCGACCATTACGCTCAGCCCGTAGTTTTTCTTGCTGGCGTCGACATTGCCTCCGACGCTCATCAAGAACGACTCGCCGACGCGGGTGAGCATGAACTGCTCGCCGATGTTACCGTTGTGCGCGACGTCAACTGTGGCCCCGGCAGACGAGATCCATTTCTCGCTCATGCGATAGCTGTACGAGCCGATGACCACTTCGCTATTGACCGGCGTGAAGGCGTTCGCGACGTTCGGGCCATTGATCGATTGGAATCCTAAATACAAGCTGCCGCGCGGCGGACGATTGACGAAGCCGCCGACGGTGGCGATCTTCTGGCCCTGATTGAAGAAGTCGAAGATGCCGTCCGACACGAGCGTCACGCGATCGCCGATATGCCAGGCAAAGTCATAGGTCGTGAGACCTACGAACGAGCCGAAGTCGTCGCGGTTGGCTTGCGGGAACAGCGAGGTCGAAAGGTTTAACGTGATCCAATCGATTATGTGTTGATTGCCCGGCAGACCGCGCTTGGTTTGCCAACGCTGTTTGAGGCCCAAGCGAATGGCAGTCATGTTACCAAGGATTTCCGGCGAGGCAGACGTGACCGAATTGCCCAAGCCATATCGCAAGGCGTAATAGCGCGGGTCCCATTGTGCCGGCACGGTGTTGGAGTTGAACGTATTAATGGCGAATCGACGATTGAACGCTTCGATATTGTCGTCGTCGATCGGATCGTACAGCGGCAAGTTCGTGAAATCCTGATTCGAACCGGCCCACGATGCGTCCATGTCGACCAGCACCTTGTGCGCGATGCCGTTGACGTTGAACAGCGTGCTTTGAATATTCGGATTCACGGCCCAGAACGGTAGCGTGGCCCGCACACCGAACTGACCCCAGGCGCGATTCATGGGGTCGCCAGGCACGCGGAAGTTCGCCGGACCTTGCAGAGTCTCATCCCAGTGCGCCAGTTGTCCCATGCCGTAGGGAACTACATTCACCCCTCCCACCTCGAAGGGCAAGTCGATTTCCTGCGTGGTAAAGTAGCGGCCCCCCTGCACGTTCGCTTCCCAAGGTAGCCAGTTGAATTTCGCTTCTTCGCTGGCATCGGTGGGTCGGGCCGCGATCCTCATGTTGGCGTAGCCCAGGCTGGAATGCTCGTACCAGGTGAGTCGTTCGTCGATCAGGTCCTGGCCGATCCAGAAATGGTCGAGTCGCGGCAACCATTGTGTCTGCGTAAACCAATCGTTGATCCGCGCGCTGGTTTGCACGTTCCACGTCGAGTTGCCGCGATACTGCTTCAGCATCAAGTCGGTGTCGTAGTCCTTGGCCTGGTCCCATTCACGTTCGAAATATTGCTCCAGGAAGTTGCGGTCCGAAATAAACCCGACCTCGCCGGTGAATTGGAAGTTGTTAGCCAGGTACTGGCGATGACGCCCGAGCAATTTATAGCGGTCCTCTTTGTCGGGCTCGGGCAGCAGGTTCATACGGTCGCTGCCCAACGTGTCGAGTCCTTTGTCGTGAATGCCCCAGAAATCGAGGAAGCCGTTGTAGGGTCCGTTCAGCCCGAACAGTTCCGAACCCTTCCAGCGATAGGCTGTTCCCACGGCCGGTCCGCGGGCCGTGAAGTAGTCGGTGCTGAAGGTCCAGTCCGTGCCGGGCAGTCGCTTCAGGCCGAACACCTGGTAGGCATCCCAATCCACGAGGAACTGCTGACCGAAAATGTGATCGCTCTTGAAGCGTGCCTGGCGGATATAGAAGTTCGATTGTTCGACGTCGTTCTTGATCACCGGCCAATAGAAGACGGGCACATTCTCTACAAACATGAAATTGTTCCGGCTCGTGATCATGCGATCGTGCTGCGTCTTCGCCTCGCCGGTCGCCGGGTCGATCTGGGGCTGATTCGTCACCGGGTCGATCAACGGCACCTCGTTGTCTTCGAACACCGCGTTCTTGGCCTGCAACCGATAGCCAGGCAGCGCCATGCGGCTGCTGGTGGCGTAAGTATTCTGCATGACGAAACGCCCGGGACCGGTCTGCGTAACGACATCGGCCCGCAGCCGCATCAAGCCGGCAAACTGCGGCGCCGGCGAGAGGATCTCGGCCGATAAGACCGTGCCCACCTGCTGGCGAACGTCGTAGTACATCCGCTGGGCATAAATCGTGCGATCCCCTTGGCGGAAAACGATGTTGCCCTCCATGTAGATTTCCAGCGGCACGTTGTCGGCCTGCATCGTTTCGCCGTTCATGCTCGTGGCCCCGGTCGTCCAGAGCACCATGTTGTCGGTCGAAATGTCGATCGTGCCTGGGGCCTGCATTCCGCTGATGATCACGGTCACGCCCTGGCGAATCTGGATGATGCTCTCGTTGCGAACCGGATCGTTGGTGGCCTGATAATTGGGGCGAACGCGGCTGCGCGGGAACGTCTGAATGCGGCGCATGCCCTGCGGTCCCCCCGGAGCACCGACAGCAGGAGGAGCAACCGTCTGCGCGACCATCACTGGCGCGCGATTGGACGAGCCGCCGCTGGTGCCAGCGGTGGTCGTCGTGCTTAGCCCGCCTGGCAGGCTGTACTGCGCCTGCTTGACCTGCCCATCGTCAGTGCCGTTGCGCCGCGCGAGGGCCTTGCGATACAGAGCCGGTTTGACTGCAGGTTCTGGTCCGGGATCGGCGACGCCTACGACCACGTCGGCACTCGAGTAAAACTCGTTGAGCCACGTTTTTGCGTCAAGTCCGTTCGTGGGCCGTTCGCCCGCCTGTACCGGCGCGTCTCCGTCGCTGACGACGACGTCGCCATCGAAGTAGGCGATCACTCGATTCATGGCGTCTTCGCCATCGGTCGCGCGCTTGATCCACAGCACGGCCTCGTTCGCCGTGGCACGCTGAAGTCCTTGCGCAACCACGCAATGGCCGTGCAGCACCCATACCTCGTGCGCGCCTAATTGCCACCGCTCGGCCTGATCGGCATCCACCGTGATGCGCGTGGCCGGGTCGGGCGGAGGCAACGCGATGTCGGCCGCCGCAGGTCGTGTCAGTCCGCCAAGCGCAACAAGAAGCGCCGCAGCGACCAACAACGCGCGACCGATCGTCGCGCCGCTATGAGGTCGTGAGCCGATTTCCACGTTCCGTTCGTTCTGCCCACCGACGGCCGCGCGTCCGACCGCAAACGCACGCTGATAGAGCCAGCCGCACACTGCGAAGACCGACCGCCACGCGCGCGCAGCAGAGGCGCGTGCGACATGATCGCGGCGCGCGCAGCGCAACCTCGGCGGTTGAGTGGTATCAGAACTTGTCAGCAGAGCGGCAACCTCGACAGAGCGCCAAGCGAACGCCGGCGCCCGTCCAAAACTTTCGCGCAGGAAATGCGCGAACTGAACGAAACTTCTTATGGGACGTGAACTTCGGTAGTAGAAGGGCCGCGGATTATAGGGGCAGGCTGGCTCGGCGGTCAAGGTAATTTGCGCGCCGAAGTACTGACCACAACTGATTGGTGACAAAGCCTTTGCGCTGCTATCAACAGACGCGTTCATCGACCCCCGCGCGACACCGACGGCGCGACCACGCAGAAGCCGCCTCTGATAGCATCCTGCCGACGAGCCGGTCGTACCACCGCCGAACTCGATTTAGAGGCGGCTAGCAACGCCCTGCCACCACGATTCAGCGAGCGCGCGGACCAAGCGCCCATCGCTGCCAGGAGATGGCTACCGCAGATCGCCGCCGCAACCCGTGCCCTGCTACGGCGTAAACGCGATGCCGGTCGCGCGAACCGCCGAATGGGTGAGGCGAACATCGCAAAGGTCTTGGTCGAACTGCCGTGATTTGACTTCCCCACACCCCCCCGAGATGATTGCAGGCCGGAGGGTTGGCGGCGTTGATTCGACCTGCGGTGGGAGTTCTGCAACGTGCTCCTGCCATTTACCGGGGAACTCTCGCCCTGCTTTGGGCGTCTCAATTGTGGCACCTGACAAAGACGACGACCGGTTGATCGACGAGACCCTGGCGGGCAACGCCGAGGCGTTCGGGCGGCTCGTCGGACGCTACCAAGACCGGTTGTACAACGCCATGGTACACATCTCGGGCTCGACCGAGGACGCCCGCGACATAGTGCAGGACGCTTTCGTGCAGGCATTTCTCAAGCTCGAAGGTTTCCGCCGCACCAGCGCGTTCTACACTTGGGTATACCGAATTGCGTTCAACGTCGCGGCTACCCGGCGGCGCCGCGAAAAAAACACTCTCTCGCTCGACGGTGATGCAACCGGGCGCATGCGCGACTTGGCCGATGGGGGCCCGGGACCTCACCAAAGGCTTGAACGAGAAGAACGGGCCGATCGCGTACAGGCGGCGCTTCGTTCGCTGGCCGACGAGTTTCGTGCGGTACTCGTCCTGCGCGAGATCGACGGCCACGACTATGATTCGATCGCGGAGATTCTGGATTTACCTGTCGGCACGGTCCGCAGCCGCCTGCATCGGGCCAGAGCTCAAATGCGAGAGCTGCTCAAGGAGGCAGTCGAGATCGAAAAGAAGTAGCTTGAGCGACTAACTTTGATCACGTCCAGGTTTGTCGGCAGGAAGAAGGATGCGCGTTTGTTGATCGTGTGAACCATGACAATGCTTTCCGACCAAGAACTAATCAGCGCTTACCTCGATGGCGAGCTGTCGGGCGAGGAACTTGCGCGCGCCGAGCATCTACTGACCACAAAACCCGACTGTCGGCA
This sequence comes from Pirellulales bacterium, assembly GCA_036490175.1. NCBI lineage: Bacteria > Pseudomonadati > Planctomycetota > Planctomycetia > Pirellulales > Pirellulales bacterium. The sequence goes on from DASXEJ010000204.1 coordinate 9,160, forward strand.
GCTGCTCGAAGAGCTTCGATCCTTACGAACGAGCATGCAGGCGTTGCCCCGGCAAAAACTGGAAAGTGGTTTTGCCGACGCAGTCTTGCGCCGCGCGGAACGAGAGATCCTGCAACCGACCCGTAGCGTGGCAACCACTGTACAAACGGTGCGGGATGACGAACGTCCGTCGATGGTTTCCTGGCAGCGTTGGCAAAGGCCTCTGGCCTGGTCGGCGCTGACGATCGCCGCGGCACTCCTGATCATGTTTTTTTCGCCCGACCAGCCGCGGCAAGTGGCAATGGCTCCTGCGCCGCCTGACGGTGAGTTGAACGCGCCGGCAGCGGTTGACATCGCGGCACGAAACGCCCCTCCCGCGGGCGCTCAAGAGCCGCACGCGATCCGCTTACCGGGGCAAAGTGGCCAGGTCGGCGAACCCGGTGAAACTCCCTATTTCGCACTATCAAAAAAGACCGAACAAGCTAACGAGAGTCTGCGATTCCAAGTTAACGCATCCATGGATGAACTATTGGTGATTCATTGTGATGTCCCGGCAGGAGTCGACGGCGAACAGGCATTGCGCGAGATACTGGCCACCCAAGACATCCGATGGGAAGGCGCCACGGCGAACGACAAAGCACGAGCACGCGGATTCGCCAAACCATCGGCCAATCACGACAAGGACGTCGCCGTCCGCAGCCCAGCCCGCGACGCGGCCGAGCAGGAGCCGCCACAGGACGCGATCTACGTCGTCGCCGACTCGCAGCAACTTACCGATACGCTGGGCGCTATGGCATCGAATGACTTGCTGCGCCGTTTTGTCGTCGAACATGTGCCGGCCTTTGGCGAAGCGCTCGTCGGTTTCAACAGCCCTGCGCTGAAACCTGCCGAGGCAGCGCCTGCGGATCAGGCCGTTGCGAGCGGCGAAGCCACATCAAAGACCAGCTCCGGCGCCGCCTCAGGGGGCGCCATCCCGGCGATGGCCGGCAAACCAGACGACGCGCAGCCCTCGCTCGGTAAACGTGATGCGCAAGGCGGACGCGACTTAGATGCGGCAGCCGATCGAAAGGCCCCTAAGACAAGCGAACTGGCCGCCCCTGGCCAGCGTGGCGAGGCAATCCATCAGGGCCGCGCAGCCCGGGTTGATCTGGCTGAGTTCGAATCGCAGATGCAATTGCCTGCCGCCTCGGTACGAGCGCGCCCGCTGCCCACCGATCAAAACGCCGAGCAAGCGCCTACTGAGCCGTCTGCGGACGACGCTTCCAAGGACGAAAAACAATTGCAGGCGCCGCGAGCGCAACAGCGAGCGTTGTTCCTACTCCGCGCGGTGCCGCAACCTGCGACCGAAGCCAAGCCGTGAACGATCGCCTTTACCGACCGGGAACCTCGCCATGTCAGAATTCAAAATCCGTTGCCGCGAAAATGGGCCGCTCGTGATCGAGGGACCGGTGTCGATCGTCGACCATCAGGGAAACCCCTTTGCCATTGCGGGCGACAAGCCGGCCGTCGCGCTCTGCCGTTGCGGCCAGTCCGCTAAGAAGCCATTCTGCGACGGATCGCACCGCACCAGCGGGTTCGCGGCGGCAAACCTGGCAACCGAAGGTTCTTCTTGATCGCGCGGCGGCTTCGGGCCAAATCATCGACACGTTTTCCCCAACCTGCGGTGAGACGTGCATTCGAAAAATCGGGCACGATTTGCCCTGTTTTCCGCCCTGTATCGACTGCATCGACATGGCCGATCGGACAAAGTCGACCAGCCGGTGGACGCCTCGCGCCGTCGTTGTATAACCGATGGTTCGCTCGCGTGGCGGCGTTGCCCGCAGTGCTTGACGCTACTCGCAACTCAGGAAAGGAAGCCCTCGCCAATGGACGAGCCGCTGGGACTGGCTGTCGCGCTGGAAGAGGAAACGTCGCTGGCTTATCTCAAGCAATGGGACCGGTTGGTCAGCTCGACCAATTGGGAAAAAGGGCGCATCATCCACGAGTGGCGCACCGCGCTCGTTGCCTCGCAAGCCGCCGCCACCCAATATTCGGACGAGGCCTGGAGCCGTCGCGCCGGCAACGTCAGCGGCCAACACGTAGGGCGCCTGCGCCGCGTCTTCGAGCGATTTGGCTCTGTAAGCAGCAGCTACCCCGATCTGTATTGGAGTCATTTCCAAGCGGCGCTCGATTGGAACGACGCCGAGATGTGGCTCGAAGGCGCCATCCAGAGCGGCTGGTCCGTTTCGCAAATGCGCTCGTCGCGATGGCTGGCGATGGGAGCTCCCGACGAGTTGCGTCCCAGCGAGTCGGACGTCATTAGCGGCGAACTGGACGAAGACTTCTCGGCAGACCAGCAGCCGACGTCCGAAATTGTCGAACCGGCCGAGCGCGCGCAGGGCTCCTTCGAGGGAACCACTGGGCCGGACTATAGCGAGGGGCCGGATTTCGGCGACTCAGGACCGCGCTCCGGAGACGAAGCTGGTGATGCTGCGGCTGTCGGCGTGCCGTTCGATGCCGATGCGGCCCAGTATCCCGGTGATCCGAGCGCGCCTGTGGTGCGCCCCTTCGAGAATCTGGCCGAGTTGCCCCCCGACCTGGCCGAGTCGTTCGAGAACTTCAAGCTCACGATCCTGCGTCACAAGGTGGCCGGCTGGACGGAAGTTTCTCGCGATGACGTGTTGGCGGTCCTGGACGCACTGCGACACTTCGCCTGCGCTCCGTCCTAGGCTAGACGAACATCCCAACGCAATTCGGCGCGAAGCGATTCGAAAACCAATTGCGACGAGCAAGCCGACCTCGAAATTGGGGTGCAAATTCGTCGCGTGGCGCGTTTTTTCATGCCGAAGGTGGCCACGGCAGCCCGCCGTGGCCTGCAACTGTTTTCGGTCACTATTGTCGGTCAGCAACCGTTACGAGATCGTGTTGAACCAGGGATTGAATCCTCTCGCCGGAAGATACGATGGCGCCAGTAGTTGTGGCGACACGTTTTCACCGCCGGTCATTGTGAGAATGGCTCAAAAACGCTATACTTTTGGGCTGTTTGTCCCACCCTGTTTTATGTTCGCCAGAGCCCGCCGGAGGCGGGTTGATCGTCCTGTGATCAACTCTGGCACGGTTGCCGAAAGGACGCTGTTTTGGCTGACGAACCCGAGACCCCGGACGATGGTGACGAAGAGTCTCTCAAAGCCCCTGGCGAAGGTCTGCCACCTGCCGAAGTCAATGCGGGGCGCGTGATCGATCTGGCGATCGAAGACGAGCTCAAGGACAGCTACCTGACCTACGCCATGAGCGTCATCGTCAGCCGCGCGTTGCCCGATGTGCGCGACGGCCTGAAGCCTTCGCAGCGCCGTATCCTGGTGGCGATGAATGATCTCAGCCTGACGCCCGGCGCCAGTCGCGTGAAGTGCGCCAAGATTTCGGGCGATACCAGCGGCAATTATCATCCGCACGGCGAAAGCGTGATTTATCCCACGCTGGTGCGCATGGCCCAAGAATGGAACATGCGTCACGTGTTGATCGACAAGCAGGGCAACTTTGGTTCGATCGCTGGATTGCCGCCGGCTGCCATGCGATACACCGAAGCCCGCATGTCGGCGATCGCGGCACTGCTGCTCGACGATTTGAAACTCGACACGGTCGATTTCGTACCGACCTACGACGAACGGCGTACGGAACCGACCGTATTGCCGTCCAAGTTTCCCAATTTGCTCGTCAACGGCTCCAACGGCATCGCCGTCGGCATGGCCACGTCGATCCCGCCGCACAATCTGGGCGAGGTTTGCGCCGCGGCCGTCAAGGTGATCGACGATCCGGAAGTTTCCGTCGACGAATTGCTCGAGATTATACCAGGTCCCGACTTCCCCACGGGCGGCATCATTTGCGGACGGGCCGGAATCCGACAGGGCTATCATACCGGACGTGGCACGGTAGTCGTCCGCGCGCGAGCCCGCATCGAAGAGCATAACAAGGGGCGTTACCGCATCGTCGTGACCGAGATCCCGTTCCAGCAGACGCGCGATCGCATCGAAGAGCGGATCGCCGAGTTGGTGAACGAAGACCGAATCGTGGGCATCTCGGCCATCCGCAACGAGAGTGACCTGAAAGAGCCGGTGCGCCTGATCCTCGAGATCAAGCGCGATGCCGATCCGGAAGTCGTCCTCAATCAGCTCTACCAGTTCTCACCACTGCAAGACACTTTCTCGCTGATCTTTCTGGCACTGGTCGACGGCAAGCCGCGCACGCTGTCGATCAAGGAATTGCTCCAGGAATTCATCCGCCATCGGGCGCAGGTGATTCGACGACGCACGCAATTCTTGCTGGCCAAGGCTCGGCAGCGCAAGCACACAGTCGAAGGGCTATTGCTGGCCCACGCCAATATCGACGAGGTTATCCGCGTCATCCGCACGTCGGCCACGCTGGCCGAGGCCAAGGCCCGCTTAATGGGCATCGAATGCCCGGCCGCGCTCATGCGCCGCGCGCTCGGCGAGGCGGGCTTCGCGTCGTTCACTTCGGAACGAGGCGATCGTGAAAGTTACACACTCACCGCTGTGCAGGCCGACGCTATCCTCAAGATGACGTTGGGGCAATTGGTAAATCTCGAGCAAGAGAAGCTGGGAGGGGAATACCAGAACCTGCTCAACGAGATCACGGAATACCTCCGCATTCTCTCCGACGAAAAGAACATCCGCGACATTATCCGCGAGGATCTTCAGGAGCTGCGCCGCAAGCACAGCGACGAGCGCCGTACCGAGATCAGCGGCGACGAGGTCGGCAATATCGACCTCGAAGACCTCATCGCTGAAGAGAACATGGTGGTCACGATCAGCCACCAAGGTTACATCAAGCGCACGCCGGCCAGCACCTATCGCGCCCAGCGTCGCGGTGGCAAGGGAATGAAGGGGGCCAAGAGCGAAGAAGAAGACCCCATTCGCCATTTGTTTGCCGCCAGCACGCACGACTACCTGCTGTTCTTCACCAATCGTGGCAAGGTCTATTGGCAGAAAGTTTACGGCCTGCCGCAGTTATCGCGCGAAAGCCGCGGACGCGCCGTCGTGAACCTGCTGAATTTTGCCGAAGGAGAGAAAATCGCCGACTGCCGTGCGGTCCGCGATTTCTCGCAGCCGGATCACTATCTGATGATGGCTACCCGACGGGGGCTGGTGAAGAAAACGCCGTTGATGCAATACAGCCGTCCGCTGAAAGGGGGCATCATCGCCATCAAGCTCAAGGAAGACGACGAGCTGGTCGACGTGGCCGTCACGCAGAAAGGGGACGAGGTGGTCCTCTCTACCAAGCATGGCATGGCGATTCGTTTTAACGAGGCCGACGCGCGGCCGATGGGGCGTAACACCAGTGGTGTCAAAGGCATCAGCCTTGCCAGCGACGACGAGTTGGTCGGCATGGTCGTGGCCGATCCGGACGCCACCCTGCTAACGGCCTGCGAGAATGGCTACGGCAAGCGGACCCCCTTCGGGCCGAACAGCGGCGAACCGCCGGCCTCGGCCGGTGACGAAGCTATTGCTGACGATAGTCTGGCTCACGACATGGATGCCGCTCCGGAGCCGGACGTGCCAGAGCCTGCCGAAGCGGAAGAAGGCGAAGGGGCCGATGCCGGCAGTTCGTCACACCGCTACCGGACGCAGCGCCGCGGCGGCAAGGGATTGCGCGACATCAAGACGACCGATCGCAACGGTCCTGTCGTCGGCGTGGTCAGCGTCCGCAATGAAGACGAAGTGCTGATGATGACCTCGCGCGGCAAAATCCAGCGGCTGGTCGCAGGCGATATCAGCTTGATCGGCCGCAACACGCAGGGCGTGCGGATTATGAGCCTCGACGAAGCCGACACGTTGGCAGCAGTCGTGCGGGTTCCCAGCGACGAGGCGGAAGGGGAAGCGACCCCGACCGATGAAACACCAGAATTACCCGCCGAACCGGCATCCTAAGCGCGGAGCCACGAACGAGAATCGCTGCAATAAAGACCGCCGATCGACTTCATGACTCGGCGATCGGCGGCCATCGTTTTGCAATAGCTACCGCGTCGTCAACCAGCTGACCATGGCCTTGGTCACGTGATCGGCGGCGTCCTGCTGGACAAAATGGTTGGCGCCGGGGATCGTGATTAGCGTTAGATCCTGGTCCAGCCAATCCCACGTCCCCGCCAAGGCACCCGGCAACAGTGCCGAATCCTTCAAGCCGTGGAACATCAGCACCGGGCACTTGATCGGCGGGTAGGGACGCGTCTCGTCGTACGTGTACGGCTCGGGCGGGTAGTTGGCTTTGTAGTAGTTCAACATCCCTTCCATGCTGGAGCGCTTGAAAGCCTCGAGATACTTCTCGCGCGCGGCGGGGTCCTTGACCCAAAACACCAACATCTCGGGCGTCATCTTCGACGCCGCGTCGGGCGCCTGGAAGTTGCGAGCGTATTGGCTGTTCTTTTGTTGCGCTGGATTGTTGGCCAGCTCCCGGGTCAAGCCCTTGGGATGCGGTAGATTCAAAATCACCAGGCGATCGACTTTGTCGGGATGTGTCATGGCGTAGGTCCAAGCGACCATGCCGCCCCAATCGTGACCGACGATAATCGCCTTGTCGGCCTTGAAGTGCTTGACCACCGCGTCGATGTCAGCCACCAGCTTGTCCATTTTGTAGTTCTCGACTCCCTCGGGCTGGTCGCTCTTGTTGTAGCCGCGCATATCGACCGCCACGACCTGGAAGTGTTTGGCCAGCTCTGGCATCTGGGCGCGCCAGGTGTACCAGAAGTCGGGGAAGCCATGGATCAAAACCACGAGTGGGCCTTTGCCAGCCGTGACGTAATGAATCTTCACGCCGTCGGAATCGACAAAGCCATCTTCCCCCAGCTCTTCGGCCGCCGCGGACTGCCACGCGAACGCCAACAAAGCCGGGGCAATTGCGGACAGCAGCACCAGTTTGAACAACATGGCAGAATCTCCCTTAGCGATCGGCTGTCACCGCTGCCACGCAAGAGTGCGCGCGAACGTCATGGCGACAGCAGAGAACGACGAAGTGTTGGATCGAAATGCGCAAACTCCTGCCCAGTTCGAGCAGCATAGTTGCCCAAACTTGGGTCGTCAAATTTCGGCGACTGTAGCGGACTTGACGGACAGCAAGAACTGCAATGGCCGCCCATCGATTCCTACAGCTAATCGGATGAGAATTACACCTGCGCGACGTCTGTGCCAAAAGCTGCATTCGACAATAGCCCACGGTGCCCGGATATAATCGCCGTTATGCCCGCCACTTTGCCCACCCGCCGCCGCTGGTTTCAGTTCGGGCTGGGAACGATGCTCCTGGTCATTACTGCGCTGGCCGTCGGGTTAGGTTGGGAGCTGAATTTCGTGCGCGCCCGCCGGGCTTTTGACATGCGGGCAAGAGCAGAAGGAGCGGGGTACGCCTTCCCTGCTTCCGCGAGCCTCAGCGCGAGCTGGCCCGAGGCAATGCGGGACGGCGAATACGAAACGCGCTGGCCACCTCGTGTTCCAATGTGGCGAGAATGGCTTGGCGATCAACCCTACGGGCTGGTCATGGTGCCAGACGCGTGGCCAAAAAAGGAAGCGGCAAACGTCGAACGCTTGTTCCCAGAATCGTTCGTATTCTGGCGAGGCAAACGGCTGCTCGCTGCGGAGGGTGCGGCTCCACGCTAGGCATTTCCCGATCCTGGCCCCGGTGGACGCGGCTGCCGGTTCCAGCGATAGTAGTTCGTTGCCGCGCCGTGATGCTTCGGCCTTGGTTGCCAACGCGCTCTCGGTGCCGATTGACCAAATGATTCCTGTGTAGCCGCCCAATGTCTGAAGACACCGCTCAAACTCCCACGACCGATACGCTGACCGCGGCCTTGGCGAGGTACGCCATCGAACTGCCTCCCGAGCAGGTCGACCGGCTCGATCATTATTGCCGCTTGCTGTGGGACTGGAATACCAAGCTGAATCTGACGCGGCACGATGACTACGAAAAGTTTGTCGCGCGCGACATGGTCGACACGCTCGAGTTCTGCAAAGTTTTAGGGCCCGATGAACGGGTGCTCGATGTCGGCACAGGGGGCGGGGTGCCTGGAATCGTCTTGGCGATCGTGCGACCCGACTTGAAGGTCACCCTGGCCGAGTCGGTAGGCAAAAAAGCGCGGGCCGTCGCCGAAATCGTCCGCGAACTGGGTTTGGCCGTGCAAGTTCATCCGGGGCGCGCCGAGGACTTGCTCGCGCACCACAAATATCAATCGTTAGTGATCCGCGCCGTGGCACCGCTGGCCAAACTGTTGCGGTGGTTCGCTCCCTTCTGGGGGTCGTTCGAGCGGCTGCTGGTGATCAAAGGGCCGGCCTGGGTCGACGAACGGCACGCCGCCCGCGAGGCCGGTCTGCTCACGGGACTGCGGCTACGCAAGGCCGGATCCTGGCCGCTGCCAGGCACACAGTCCGAAAGCGTGCTGCTCGAGCTGCGCATTCGGGACCTCTAGCTACTGTCGATCGCCCCGGCGCCGGCTGAAGCTCTTTGCTCAGTGCGCCCACTCGAAGATGCGCCGGAGCACGCGCGACACCGCCTCGTAAATCAGCGGATCGATCGAGGCGCGCGGGCCGGCGACATTCAACACCGCGGGCCGCACTTCCAAGATCCATACCGTAGCAAGCCTGGTTGCCGACGGTTCGTCGTGTTTCACCAGGTCGAGGTGCAGGACCGGTTTGCCTCGCTCCTGCGCCAGAAACAGCGTCAATGCCGAGCCGCCGGTTAGCGGGCCGTGCGACAGGATCAGCGTGGCGTCTGAGTCGCGTACGTTCAGCTCAGTCCGATCGGCCAGGTGCGATGAACTGGCCTCGCGCACCTGATATTGCGGCGCCAGCGGTCCATCTTCGGCCCAGCGACCTCGCGGCACCCAACCGCTATGTTCGATCCCAAGCGCGATAGCAACGTCCAGCGCCGCGCGATCGGCACCTGTCTGCCCACCTGAGATGATTCGTCGCACGACGTCCCGCATGGCGCTGCCGTCTTCGATTGGGGGCCGCGATGCTGGCATAATTCAGCGTTCGTATGGCCTGTGCAATTCGGACCACAATTACGACCAATTCTGCACAAGTGACGATCTCAATATAGCTGCAGATGGGGGGGCTAAGGCGCTTTCGGACGCTCGACAGCGTGTCGCCGAGGCAAGCACGATCGGGGCGGATCGTCGGGCGTTCTGCACGGCCCAACCTTCGCGGATGTTCAGATTGACCCACTTGTCGCAAATAGCTAAAATTTCACGGCGAAACCGGAGACCCGCGCGCCCAGATTGCCATCATCAAGCTCGTTGACGTTTTTCGTGCGTCGGGACAATTCGCTCCGCACAGATCGGGAACGCGTAGGATGCACGTTCACCGGACTTTGCCGGTGGTTACTGTCTTTGCACCGGCAAAGCTCAATCTTTTTCTGGAAATCTTAGGGAAGCGCAACGACGGATTCCATGAGATCGAAACTCTCATGGTTCCTGTTGGGCTGTCTGATTCCCTAGCCTTTCAGCCGACGCGTGGCGACGACATCGAGTGCGATTGCCATTGGCACTATTCGCGGCTGGCATTGCGGGCTGGCACAGCCGTAACGGCAGCTCTGACTGACGACAATCTGGTCGTGCGAGCAGCAAGACGGCTGCGCGAGGCGGCCGGCATCTCTTCAGGGGCTTCGATGACGCTCGTCAAGCGAATCCCGATGGCGGCTGGCATGGCCGGCGGCTCGAGCGACGCGGCCGCGGCGCTCGTGGCGGCCAACATCGGCTGGGGGCTCAATTGGCCAGTCGCGCGCTTGAGCGAGATTGCCTCGGAGCTTGGCAGCGACATAGCGTTTTTCCTGCAGGGGCAACCGGCGGTTTGCCGTGGCCGGGGCGAGCAAGTTGCGGCGCAAGCGGGACTGGCGCCACTCGACTTCGTCATAGTTCAGCCACCGGCTGGACTTTCGACCGCCGAAGTGTATGCCCATTGTCGCCCCGCATCGACACCGCGCCCGGTGGGCGCACTCGTCGAGGCCTGGCGGCGCGGACGCCCTGTTGAAGTAGGGCGCCTGCTCTACAACCGGCTGGAAGACGCGGCCGCCACGATCTCACCGTGGATCCAACGGCTGCGCGCAGAATTCGATCGACTTGATTTTTTAGGGCACCAAATGACGGGTAGCGGCAGTGCTTATTTCGGCATTTGTCGCCATGCAAAACATGCCCGGCGGTTGGCGGCCGCCCTGCGCAGCCGTGGGCTGACGCAGGTATTTGCGGTTTCCGGGCTGACCTGACAGACGCGAGGGAAGGAGAGCAGACGTGGAAATCACCGAAGTTCGAATCAAGCTCATGGAGGAGGCCGGCGAGCGCCTGCACGCCTTCTGTTCAATCACGCTGGACGACTGCTTTGTGATCCGCGACCTGAAGATCATCGAAGGCACGAACGGTCCATTCGTCGCGATGCCCAGCCGCAAGCTCACCGCGCATTGCGCGCAGTGCGGCTACAAGAATCATCTTCGCGCGCTGTACTGCAACCAGTGCGGCGGTCGGCTGAAAGAAGATCGGGCCATCAAGGACGAGGACGGGCGGGCGAAACTGTACGCCGATATCGCTCATCCGATCAACTCGCGCTGCCGCGAGATGATTCAGGACAAGGTGATTCAGCACTTTCAAGAAGAGCTGCGACAGTCGCAATTGCCCGGCTACGTGTCGAGCTACGATGACTTCGACGAAGACTTCTCACGGCCGCCGTCGCGCAACGCGGCTCCCGCGCGCGACGGGCGCGGATCCGCACCCCCACGCGACAAAACACCGCACCATGCCAGGCCCGAAAGACCAGAACCGACCCGAATCGACCGACCCAGAGCCGAACCGGTCCGCGTCGAGACGGTGCGGCCCGAGCAGACCAAGGTCGAACCGGCCGCACACGAGCCGCGCGCGCCGCACAAAGTCCCGACACCTCAGCATGTTAACACTCCTACGGCGGAAGCGCCGAAGGGCGACGGATTCGGAGCGGGCATTTTCTAGATTCGCCACGGGCGCCAAACACTCGTCGCGCGGCTTAGCCGAAATATTCCACAGCGTTGCGGAAAAGCCGTAGTCCGTCGCCTTCTGGGGAGCCTTCACCGCGTGTCCAGCGCGGATGCTGCGTGCGGTCGATATGCCGTTCGGGATGCGGCATGAAGCCGCACACCCGTCCCGTTGCATCGCACACGCCCGCAATACCAGCCACCGATCCGTTGGGATTGTCCGGGTAGCGTTCCGTGGACGCGTGAGTTCCCTCTGCCGCCGCGTACCGCATCACAACTTGGCCGCGCGCTTCGAGTGCGGCCAGCGTCTGGGCGTCGCGCGGCACGAACTTTCCCTCGGCATGAGCCACTGGCACGTACATGCTCTCGATGCCACGAAAGAAAACGCAATTCTTGCCGGTCACCGTCACTCGCACCCAGCGATCCTCGAACTTGCCCGAATCGTTCCAGGCGAGCGTGGCCGGAGGGTCGTCCGCGGTGCCAAGATCCGGAAACAGGATTCCCGATCGCAACAGAATCTGAAAGCCGTTGCAGATCCCCAGCACCAGCTTGCCGGCAGAGTGGAAGGCGCGCAACTGTTCGGCCAGATGATGGCGAATCTGGTTGCCGAAAATCCGCCCTGCCGCCACGTCGTCGCCGTAGCTGAATCCGCCTGGTATGCACAGGATCTGGAATTCGTCGAGCAACCGCGGGTTTTCCAACGCTCGGTTCACGTGCAGCGTGGTAGGCGATGCGCCCGCGCGTTCGAAGGCATACGCCGTCTCGACATCGCAGTTCGTGCCCGGGGCACGCAGGATTAAAGTTCGTGGTGTTGCCATAGAGAGATTACCAGCGGAGCGGCTCCTGCCATGCGTTTTTGAGCGTTGCCAGGTCGGCAGCGACGACCAGCGGCGCGTCCGATGCGGCGCCAGCTAGCCCGACGATTTCCAAACGGTTGCCGGCGTTGACTTCGCCAATTTGTGCATGCGGTATTTCGGCCATAATCGCCTCGAACCTGCTGGCTTCGGCTGGCCGCACCTCGCAGAGAAACCGCGTGTTGGATTCGCTGAACATCAGCACAGCCGCGGTCGCTTTGCCGCCCAAGTCGTGGGGGACCTGTGCTAGTTTAATGCGTGCGCCGCGTTCACCGGCAAAGGACATCTCGGCGGCCGCGGCGGCCAGTCCTCCTTCGCTCAAATCGTGACAGGCCCGCACCGTGCCCGCCATGATCGCGGCGTGCATGGCCTGAAACGTTCGCTTGGCAGTCGACGCGTCGACGCGCGGCACTCGTCCGCCGGCAAGTCCGCTGACCAACGCAAAATGAGAGCCGCCAAGTTCGTCGTTTGTCATCCCTACCTGATACAGCAGGTTGCCAGACTCTTTCAGATCCATGGTCACCGCTTGCGCGACGTCGTCGATTTGCCCGAGCGCGCTGATCAAAAGCGAAGGGGGCACGGCAATCGATCGTGTCGTGCCGTCGGCCATTCGGTGGCGGAACTCATTGTTCAAACTATCCTTGCCGCTGATGAACGGAGTGCCAAGCTCGATGGCCAAATCGTGACAGGCTAGCGCCGCGCGGACCAACGAGCCGAGCGTCTCGGGGCGCTGGCAATCGCCCCAACAGAAATTGTCGAGGATCGCAATCCGGCGAGGATCGGCCCCCACGGCCACACAATTACGAACTGCCTCGTCGATGGCACTGGCGGCCATGTGATACGTATCGAAGTCCGCCAGGCGGGGATTCATACCGCACGACAGTACTATCCCGCGACGCGACGTGAGCACGGGCCGCACAACGGCCGCATCGCTGGGGCCATCGTTGGCCGCCCCCACCAGCGGCTTGACGACGCTGCCCCCCTGCACTTCGTGATCGTACTGGCGGATGATCGATTCCTTGCTGGCTACGTTCCAGCTGCGCAGAATCTCGATCAAGTCGGCCGTGTAATCGCCGCGCGGGCGTTCCGGCGCCGCGGTGGTCGCGTCGGCAGGGGCTTCATACACGGCGTCGCGCACAACAGGCGGGCGCCCGTCGTGCAGAAAATGCATTCCCAGCTCGCCCACCTGTCGGCCTTGATATTGCAGTGTCAGTCGTCCCGTCGGAACGAACTGGCCGATGACCGTGGCCTCGACATCTTCCGCCGCGCACAATGCGGAGAAGTCGTCCCATGCGGCCGGCGGCACGGCGAGCACCATCCGCTCTTGCGCTTCGGAAATCCAGATTTCGCAATACGACAAACCGGCGTACTTGAGCGGCACGCGATCGAGCCACACTTCGGCACCGAGCTCGGCCCCCATCTCGCCGACAGCGCTCGAGAATCCCCCCGCGCCGCAATCGGTGATGGCCGAATACAAGCCGCGATCGCGGGCTTTCAAAATCACATCGAGCAGCATCTTCTCGGTAATCGCGTTGCCAATCTGCACGGCTCCGCCTGAGATCGATTCGCTCTCGCTGGTCAGTTCGGCGGAGCTGAACGTGGCACCGTGGATGCCGTCGCGCCCGGTGCGCCCGCCGACGGCCACGATATGGTCGCCCGGCTGCGCGGCCTTCTCTACTTTGTCGACCGGCAACAGCCCAACGTTGCCGCAATACACCAACGGGTTTCCCAGGTAGCGCGGATCGAAAAACACGGCCCCGTTGACCGTGGGGATGCCCATCCGATTGCCATAATCGCGCACACCGGAGATAACCCCCTTCATCACTCGCTGCGGATGCAGCGCGCCCGCCGGAACATCCTCGGCCGGCGTGTCGGGCGGGGCAAAGCAAAAAATGTCCGTGTTGCAAACCGGTTTCGCGCCCAGGCCCGTGCCCAAGGGATCGCGGATCACGCCGCCCAGCCCTGTATTCGCCCCGCCATAGGGCTCGAGGGCCGAAGGATGATTATGCGTTTCGACCTTGAACACGACGTGCTGATCATCAAGAAAACGGACCACGCCCGCGTTATCGCGAAACACGCTCACGCACCAATCGTCTGCGCCGAGCTGGCGGCGAATCTCGACAGTGGCCGCGAAGATCGTCTCCTTGAGCATGTTCTGGAAATGTCGCTCCCCATTTTCATCACGATAGCGGATGCGACCGGCCAACGTCTTGTGACTGCAATGCTCGCTCCAGGTCTGCGCGACGGTCTCTAGCTCGACGTCGGTTGGCTCGCGTTTCAAGCTGTGAAAGTGCGCTTGGATCGTGCGCATTTCTTCGAGGCTTAAATATAACTGCCCTTCGCGCGACAGTCGCATGAGGGCCGCGTCATCGAGTGCCGCCAGCGCCACGTGGCGGAGCTGGAAATCGTACGGCGCGCCGACCTCTAGCCGCTCGAAATTCAAAGGGCCGACAATGGCCTGCTCAATGGCGTCATTGGCCAGCAGTTTTGCGCACAGCCGGTCGAGCCGCTCGCGCGCCAGGCCGCGGACCCACAGTTTGCGGAACGTGCGCACGGCGGTGGCTTTGACGCCCAGGTCTGCGATGGCCGCCAGCGCGCTTTGCGCCACCGGGTCCATCACGCCCGGCTTGGGTAAGACATGGACCACTTGTCCGCCTCCGTGCGGAGGCTCGGTCAGCGCTGATTCGCCAACCTGGCCGATAACCGTGCGCTCGACGATCGCATCGCTTAGTAGTTCGCGAGCGATTCGCTGCACATCTTCGCGCGTGAGCTGCCCCTCAATCAAGTACCCGCGCGCCACGATCGCGTCCAGGGCATCAGTCAGTTCTAGTTCGGCCGCTTCGGCTGCCAGGCGCGCAGCCGCACGGTCGGGCTGACCAAGTGCCGGATAGATGTCAACTTCCCACAGCATCGCGCGTCCGTTTCGCGTCTCGAAGGATTTCAGTCAGCCCCGCCGCATCGTCTTTCTCCAGCGCCTGGCGAAATTTGGCTAGCTCCTCGTCGAAGCGGTCCAGGGCCGCCAGCACGTTGGCCCGATTCGACAGCAAAATATCGCGCCACAGCTCGGCGTCTCCCGCGGCAATCCGCGTGGTATCGATCCAACCGCCGGCCACCAGCGGCAGGCTCGCGGGCGGCGTCGCAGATACCAGCGCCGCCGAAACCAGGTGCGGCAGGTGGCTTGCGCCGGCGACCAGTTGATCATGTTCTGAGGGGGTCATTTGCAGTACCTTGGCTCCCAGAGATTGCCAAAATGTCTTGATCGTTTGCACATCTTCGGCGCGGGTCATTGCACCCGGTGTCACCACGGCCGTGCGTCCCTCGAACAAGCCGGCCACGGCAGCCGCCGGCCCCGCTTTTTCACCGCCGGCCAGAGGGTGGCTGCCGACATAATGTGCTTCGTGCGGCAGCTCGCGGTCGAGCTCGCCGACGATTACTCCCTTAGTGCTGCCGACATCCGTAATCAACGCGCCGATCTTGGCAAAGCCGGCCGCCTCGCGCACGTCCTGGGCGATTCGTCCCACCGGCGTACAGACAATGATCAGGTGGGCGTCGGCCAGCCCACGCGGCAGATCGACCGTAGTCGACGTGCAGGCCCCCACCTCGCGAGCCGCCCGTAGGCTCTCTTCGCGGCGCCCGATGCCGACCACATGCTTGGCCAGTCCGCGCTGCAACAGATCGATGCCAATCGACCCGCCGATCAAGCCCACCCCGACGATCGCCACCGTATCCCAGGTAGGGTGCTTCGTGGCGGCGGGCTGAGACGATTGAGTCATGGCAGGTGTCCGGACGCTCTGACCCGGTTGGCAAACTGCTGGCGGCCGCTGGAAAAGTCGGCATTGTAACAAATCGTGCCGGTTTGTGACGGGGGGGATTGACCAGGTGCCTGCGGGCCAGAGGAAGGGCATTCAGCCATTCCTATAGTACTTATCAGCCAAGGGCGCGAGCCGATTAGCGCAAAAGAACCGTCTCCGCTCAAGTTCAAGCAAATTACATTCGGGAATTGTTTTGAGCTCGAGTCATCTCCTGCGGACGACCCGCCGCAATGCGACTACTCGGCGAGCAGCGTCTCGATAGCGCTGACAATCTCCTTGTTGTTGCTTTCGCTTGTGCCCACTCGCACGAGCCGAACAATGCCTTGCCTGTCGATGAGCACAACTTGTGGAATACCTTCCACGCCGAAGAGGTTGGTCAGGTGGCTGTTCTCGGCATCGAATGCCAATTCGTAGGACAGCCCGTGATGCTTGGCAAAATCTATCACCGCCGCTTGCTCATCAAGGTGCGAGATGCCGTCGGTTTTCACGGCGCTCGAGGATTCGGCGTCCCAGCCGAAACCATAGTATTTCGTGATTCCGATGAGCACTAATCCCTTGGCTGCATATTGACTGTGCCATTCGGTCAGCTTCGGGAACTCTTGAATGCAAGGTCCGCACCAGACCCCCCAGAAGTCGACGAGCACGACCTTGCCACGCAGATCGTCTGCCGATAGCGGTGATCCGTCTACCCAGGCGGCCACCTTCAGCGGTGGCGCGGGTTTACCGACTAATTCATTGCGACTCTGGCCGCGTAAGATCTCCTCGTCGGGCATGTAGGCCGTACGGTATGCGAACACGAGGGCAGGCGAGGTTTGCATTTGCAGAGGCAAATCGCGCAGTGTTTTCCGAAGCTCGCCCTTGGCAGCAATCGCGTCCTCGTATTGGCCGTCGCGCATGAGGTGGATAATGTCAACTCCCACGCCTTGGCCGAATTCGATGGCCATCGAATCGATAGGAAACTGGCGCATGGCGGCGTGGGCAGATTCGACCCAACGCCTGCGCGCCGTCGGCTTCTTCTCAGACGGAGCCAGATCGACCTCGGCCCGCTCCAAGGCCAACAGCCGCAAGTATGCATTTGCATCGTGGGGCGACTCTTGCCGCGACTGGCGAGCGGTGGCCAAGGTTTGCGCTAGCAAGGCGAGTGCTTCGTCCTTCTTGTTTAGCTTCGCCAACAGCAAAACTTTGTGGGCCACGATTCTGGCCGTAATCCAGGGAGCATAGGGATTGTCGAGCAGTTGCCAGGCACGCAGCTCGCGGTCGACGTCCTCCAGGGCCAGTTGTCCCCAACCATCCCGAGCGGCCGTCGCTGTCGGCAAGCTGACAGTCACGAAAGAACGATTGCATTCGAGCGCTGCTTCCAACTTACCTGCACGCTGTACGTCCAGCAGCCAACGCTCGCTGCGGCTCACGGACGCCCACCGTTTCTGCATTCGGAATTGATTGTGGGCCTGGCTTAAAAACGAATGAGTCCAATTCACATTGGGAAGCGGCGCAGCCTCGGCGACCTGCTCCAGGATTTTCTCGGCGGCATCCACGTCCTTGCTGCGCAGCAGCGCCACGATCAGGGCCAATTGCGCGCATGGATCGAGGGGCCTGCCGCGGTTCGCCGCCTCGGCGTGACGCAGGGCCTCGGAGTTTTGGTGCAACGTTGCCGCTATTACGGCCAGCGCAAGGTGATCGTCGCAGGACATATCGCCCTGACGTGCGGCGCCCTCGGCCAACAGGTCCTTGAACTTCGCCGACAATTGCCGCCGGTTCGTCTGCGCGACCGTCTCCGATTCCTTGATCCATTTGCGATAAGCCTCCTCGTCGTCGAACAGTTGGGGAGGGCGCGGCGGCCCGCCCCGCTCTTCCCAAGCCGCCGCTTCGAGGGGCTGCCAGCGATCGTATTGCGACGGAAGATCGTCGGCATACGTTCGAACGCTGCAGAAACAAATCGAAAAGCAAACCGGCAGAGCGGACAGCCAAGGTTTCATATTCGAGAGCCCCCAGGTCCGTGGATGAACCGATCGCGAAAACCGTTTGTGCCGACGTGATGCAAGGCGAATGCACCGTGGAAAACCGTGGAAGCTACCCTCAACACCGTGCTCTGCGGCAAACACGCGCCTACTCGATCGGCAACCCACGTCGCATAGCCTATTCCTGCCCATTCGCCGTCTCGACATTTTACCAGCAGCAATGATGACCTGCCGGTTCCCTGATTCGAGCCGATTTGGCCGCCGCGCTCAAACTTTTTTGTGCACCAAAACCGCATAATCGATCCATTGCCGGGCGACGGCGGGCGACGTTACCGAGGTACGGATGCCGGCGAGTTGCGTCGCCGCCGCGTGCAAGCCCCAGGAAATTCTCGACAACTCAGCGTCGCGGGGATAGCCTGAACCTCTGTGATGTCTCGCGCCGGCCCATTGCTGGCCGGACGGCGACAGGGACTAGAGGCTTCTCCATGGACACGCTGTTTTCACCGCGGATCGGGTTGCGGGATTTGGCCCAGCTTTGCCGCCGACTGGCCATTTCGCTGGCCAGCGGAATCGAAGTCCGCCGCGTCTTCGAGCGCCAGACCAGCAACACACGATCACCAATGTTGCGCGCGCGGATGCGGCAGATCAACGATGCCGTGGCTCGCGGCGACTCCGTGGCCGAAGGGGTCGACCTGACCGGCGAATATTTTCCCGGGCTGCTGCGCGAGATGGTCGTCGTCGGCGAGCACACCGGGCACCTGGCCGAAATCTTCAAGCATCTGGCCGAGCATTACGAGGAACAACTCCGCCTGCGGCGCACTTTTGTTTCGAGCATCGCCGGGCCATGCATTCAATTCTCGCTGGCCCTGGTCGTGGTCGGGATCATGATCCTGGTCTCCGGTGCGATCGGCGCCATGGGGGGCCGGGGGCCGACAGACATTTTGGGACTGGGCCTCGTCGGTCCCTCGGGATTTGTGATTTACTGCTTAATCCTCGGCACTGTTGCGGCGGGAGGGCTATTTCTCTTTCATGCGGCGCGACGCGGACTGGCGTGGACAGAGCCTATGCAAAAACTGGTACTAGCATTACCAGGCGTGGGACAGCCGCTACGGATCATTGCGCTCGCCCAAATGGCATGGACTATGGAGCTGACATTGGAAGCCGGCATGGACCTGCTCAAAGCCATTCCACTTTCGCTCCGCAGCACGCACAACGCCTACTACACGCAGCACACCGAGCAAATGATGCGCACCATTCGCGGCGGGCACGAGATCCACGAAGCGCTGGCAGAAAGCGGTGCCTTCCCCTTCGAGTTTCTCACCGCCGTCGAAGTGGGCGAACGCAGCGGCCGGCTGCCCGAGGCGATGAAAAGCCTCGCCCGCGAGTATCACGATCGGGCCCGCCACGCCGTGCAGACGCTTACCGTGGTCGCCGGCTGGGGCGTATGGCTGCTGATGGCCATCGCGATGGTTGGCTTCATCTTCAAAATGGTGATGCAGACGTTGGTGCCGTACGTGCAGACGATCAACGAACTAGCCAAGTAGCGCCGCACCAGTTCGATGGTCACGCATCGCAGCTTTCTGCCAGTTCGCGCACGTAAGTTAGCGCGTCTTCGACGTCCGATGTGGGAACGCCAACCTGGCGCCCTTCGCGATCGCACTGCGAGAGCAGCACGAGTTCGTCGAAACTCTCGGATTCTTCCAATCGCCGTCGTGAACGGACACCCAGTGTCCCGTCGCGCAGTGCGCCGGCTTCGGAGTGGTGTTCGATTAGCCAGGCCGTGCGCGGCGTGATGTGATCGCCGAGTGCTTCAAGACCGGCGCCGATATGATCCTGCGGGTCGATGCCTTTGCCGACGTCGTGCAATAGCGCCGCCAGCAGGAACTCTTCGTCGTAAGGGAGTTGATCACGCGCCAGGTCAAATACCTGCAGGCTGTGATACAGCGCGTCCCCTTCGGGATGATAAAGTGGCTTCTGCATCACTTTCTCAAGCGGCAGGAGCAAGCTGCGGTATACATCGAAGCGGTCCGCCACGAGCAGCGGCTCGTCCGGCGGGCTAGGCAGTGTGTATTCCACATCCGGCGAACTGCGGCCGGTCTCGATGTGATTGAGCCGCGCGAAAACTTCGATCTGGTCGCGTATCTCGCGGCGGCTGGGCATCTCATGCGCGCGAACCGGTTCGCTCGACAATAGTCGGGCTGCCTTGAGACGGGCGCGGAAAAATTCCGACTCCTGCCGACGAAACAATAGTCGGGCAGCTTCCCAAGCAATTCTTTGCCGCAGTCGGTCGTTGGCCATCGGAAGGGACCGCGCCGGGAGCGATTGCAAACGCTGCGTAACGAAAAGGCGCGGCACTCGGCCGCCATACTTCAAGTATAGGCAGTCGCACGTCCAGAGTCCAAGGCGCGGGCAGCCGTCCGACAGAAGCCGGATGCCATTTCCACGCTCACTCGTGGGGAGATGCCCGGCGCCCGTTACTGAGTGCAATGTCTACGCGAGCGTGGACATGCTGCCGCCTACGACAGTTTACGGTCCTAAAGCGCTCCATCGCACGTCATGCGACTTTGCCTGAAAAGACCGCCGAGCCGAGGAGACGCTAGCGCCCTTTAACTTCCAACAACCTGGTTTGTCGCTTCAGCGTGCGCAAGACGAAGTACAGAACCGCGCCCACCAGGCAGATAACTTGCCAGGCTGGATCGAGCGCCACGCGTCCCTCTACGACCAAATGCTCACTCAAGCCCAGTGCAACGAACGTGAGGATCACGCCCATCATGCCCGAGTATTCACGCTTCAACACATTACGCGTAGAGAACTCAAGCGAGGGCGCGCTCCACTGCCGCCATTTCGGTAGGAAGGCGGGCGTGTGCGCCGCCCATTTCACATAGGCGTCGCCGAACTTGCGACGAA
>DASXEJ010000205.1 GCA_036490175.1 Pirellulales bacterium
AGAAGAAGGGCGAGCCATACTGGATTCAGTATCTCGACCACAAAAACAAGAGGTTGACCGCAAAGGGCTTCACGGACAAGGGCTTGACCGAAGAGCTGGCAGCGAAGCTGGAGACGGAAGCGCGTCTGCGTCGAACCGGCATGGTGGACGCCAGCCTGGACCGAGTGACGCAGCAGCGAGCGGTGCCAATCACAGACCAATTGTCGGAGTTCGAGGGGAGTCTTTCGGACAATTCGCCGCAATACATCAAGCTGACGTTGGGACAGGTGCGCCGTATTGTCGAGGGCTGTAGCTTCACCACGCTGGCCGACATCGACGTTGAGACCGTGCAGAAGTACCTTCGTGCCCGACGGGAAGAGGAGCGAACGGGGCATCGGACCTACAATCAGTATCTGCAGGCGTTCGGGACGTTTTGTAGCTGGTGCGTCCTGACGGGCCGGCTGGTGGCCAATCCGATGGTTGGCATCGAGCGGCTGAATCAAGCGGTTGACGTACGCCATCCTCGCCGCGCATTGTCGGCCGAAGAAATCGCCAGGCTGATCGACTCGGCAAGGTCGAGTGGGATTAACATTCAGCGATTCAACGGCGAACAGCGGGCTCGAATCTATCTGATGGCGTACCTCACGGGCCTGCGCCGGAAGGAACTGGGAAGCCTAACACGGAGAAGCTTTGATCTGGAGGCTTCGCCGGCCACGGTGTCGGTCGCGGCGACGGCTTCGAAGCATCGCCAGGAGGACGTACTACCCCTGCACCCTGAATTGGTGCCGATGCTTCACGAATGGCTGAAGGAATTGCCGCCGGGCGAAAAACTCTTCCCGCGGCTCGGCCAGCGAAAGACGCACGTGATGGTCCGGAAGGACCTGGAACGGGTTGGCATCCCGTACGTGACGGAAGAAGGGATCGCGGATTTCCATGCCTCGGGACGCCACACCTACATCACCGAGCTGCTACGCAATGGCGTGTCTCTGCCGGAAGCTAAGGAGCTGGCGCGGCATTCGGACATAAAGACGACGATGCGCTACACGCATATCGGCATCCACGACCAGGCTAAGGCGATCGCCGCACTGCGCCTGGTGCAGCTGGAGAATCCTGCTGCGTCGGACACCCCCCGCGTTACACCGGAGCCCGAAGCCGCGCTGCAAATGCGCTGCATTTCTGGCGGCTCTGAGGGACATCCGGTGTCATCGAGTGGCAATGGACACGTCGATCAGAAACGACAAAACCCTCGCGGCTGCAAGGGTTTTGACGCTGTGTGGCAGTTCGTGTCAGAACTTGTCAAAGTCGGGGCGACAGGATTTGAACCTGCGACCTCTGCGTCCCGAACGCAGCGCTCTAGCCAGGCTGAGCTACGCCCCGGGCGTAAACTCGGGAAGCCCGCATTCTAGTCGGCCAACTGATTTGGTCAACGCCGGCTTCTCGTTCGGGCGCGACGAAAACGCCAGCCCGTGGGCCCTTACTCTATGTCGTACGTCGCCACAACGATCGAGGCCCCCGAATCGGCGTCAGAGGAGCCTCGTCTGACGGATTCATCGCGGCACGGGCATGGCCCTTACTGCGCGCGACCGCGCACGGCCGCCAATGTTCGCATTGATGCTGCTGCCGCCGTGAGGTTATCAATACAATATGACAATATGGTGGTCCAACAGCCGCATGGCGAACACGTCCCCAGCGCTCCGGAACTCGCTTGTTGCGTGCTTTGTGACTCTCTTAAGACCGGATAAGGTGAGCCGCACCGATGCCTATAGCGAGCGTGCCGGCCTGGTCGGGCCGCCGCGAAGATTATCGGGAAAGCTCGTGTCAAGGAGGTTTGTCCGATGCCTAACAACCCGCGGGTCGTAATCCTGGGTGGCGGGTTTGGCGGACTTAACGTCGCGCAGTCGCTGCGGCGTGAACCGGTGGATGTCACGCTCATCGATCGGCGGAACTTTCACCTGTTTCAACCTTTGTTGTACCAGGTGGCAACTGGCGGCCTCTCGCCGGCCAATATCGCCGCGCCGCTGCGGTCAGTTCTCAAATCGCAAACAAACGCCAGCGTGTTGTTGGCCGAGGTCACGCACATCGACGTCGAGCGACAAGCTGTCGTCCTGCGGGAGGACGTCGTCCCTTATGACGTGCTGATCGTGGCCACAGGCTCATCGCATCATTATTTCGGCCATCCGGAATGGGAGCAGTGGGCGCCCAGTCTAAAGACCGTCGAAGATGCGACCGAGATCCGCCGCCGCGTGCTGTCGGCCTTCGAGGCGGCTGAACGTGAGCCCGATGCGGCAAGCCGCGCGACGTGGCTCACGTTCCTAGTCGTAGGAGGCGGTCCGACCGGTGTCGAGTTAGCTGGCGCCGTCGCGGAACTCTCGCGTTATACACTCCAGCACAACTTCCGGCGCATCGACCCTGCGACGGCTCGCATCCTGTTGATCGAAGGTGTCGACCGTGTCTTGCCATCCTTCGCGCCGTCATTGTCGATAAAAGCCGCTCGCTCGTTGGCAGAACTTGGCGTTACGGTTCGGACCAACGGAATTGTCACCGATATCACCCAAGAGTCAGTCACCGTGCGCTTCGGGACGACGAATGAAGACATCCCCACGCGCACCGTGATGTGGGCGGCCGGTGTGGCCGCGTCGCCCTTGGGCAAAATCCTGGCCACGGCGACAGGCGCCGAGCTCGACAAGGTGGGTCGATTGATCGTCGGCCCGGACCTCTCGTTGCCGGGGCATCCCGGGATTTTCGTCATTGGCGACCTGGCGAGCTACAGCCACCAGCTCGCTGCGCCGCTACCGGGGCTGGCACCTGTCGCGATTCAGCAGGGACGCTATATCGCCCGCGTGCTCAGATACCGCCGCAAAGGAAAGCCGGTCCCAGCGTTTCACTACTTTGACCGTGGAACAATGGCCACGATTGGCCGTGCCAAGGCGGTGGCCGACGTGCGCGGCGTCCATTTCGCAGGCTTACTTGCCTGGATCGCCTGGCTAACGATCCACCTGATGTTCCTCGTTCAGTTTCAGAATCGCGTGCTGGTCATGCTGCAATGGGCGTGGAATTACACGACGCGGAATTCGCCCGCCCGATTGATCACGGGCCGCGATGCGCCAGTTTTGGGGGTCAACGAAGAGAATCCTCCGTCGAGGCGCTAAAAATAAGGAGAGCAATCGCCCGACGCTTGCATCGGAACAACGTTCTGCGCCGCTGGCAGCGCCCGATGGACGTTAGAGTTGCAAGCTCAGGAAGACGCAAGAATTCCCCGTTCATCTGCAGAGCCACTAGTGACGAACTGTTGCGCGCCGTCGTTTAGCGCGTGCTCGGCAAAATCTGACCGTTGGGCAATCCAACGCCATTGCCAACCATGCCACCGGCCATGCCGCGCGTCATCGCCGCTTGGGCGGCCTGCAGCTCCTGCGGTGAGAGTTGCCCGTCGCCATTGGCATCGAACTGCCGCAAGCTTTGGGCGATGGCCACATTCGGTCCGCCTGCTTGCGTCTGGGCCAGTGCCATCCTCATGGATTGCATTTCTTGCGGATCGAGTTGGCCGTTGCCGTTGGCGTCGAACTGTCGCATGAGAAGAAACATGCTTTGGTTCGAGATGCCGTTATTGCCCCCCCGCATACGCATGTTGTTGCGGCCACCCGACTGCTGCATCGCTTGTTGCATTTGCTGCATCTGCGCAGCTTCCTCAGTTGCGGCTTGTGTTTCGGCATCTTTGCGAGCTTGCAGCGCCTTTTGCTTGCGATCGTTTTTCTTCTTTGCGGCGGCGGCCTTTTTGGCGTCTTTTGACAGCACCTTTTTTTTGGCGGCAGCCTTTGCGTCGCCTTGATCTTCGTCGTCGGCGTTGGCCGGCGTAGCAACGTCTTGCGCTGGATCGGTAGCAGGGGCAGCCGCGGTCTTGCTCGATTTGGCCTTATCAGTGGCGCGAGCCTCGCCTGCCAGCCAAGATACCACGGCAATTCCCAGCAAAAGGACGATGCTTTGCACCATCGTTCGACCGCACATCATGTTGCACCTCTATTGTTCATAGGCCGATCGAATCGGCGACACGCACGTCACCAAAGAAGATGTCCGCAGCGATCCCCTTAGTTTAATCGCCCCACGGACCTCGGGGAAGGAAAAAGGATGTTGCGGCTGGGAGCAGGCCGAATATGAGGCCGGCAGGCCTCATATTCGGTGGATGCGACGCAAAGGCAAACTCGGCTGGAACTTCGGCATGGTGGCTCCCTCTCGCCGTGACTCCGGCGCGGGAACGTGGGCCCACGGGATGATGCGGCGTCTAGTACAAAAGCGGCGCCGACTCAGGTGGCCAGCAACATCTCCAGATAGCTGCGCCGCTCTCCCTCCGAGAGACTTAGCCGGGTGGCCAGCGTCGCCAGTGCTTCGCGGGCCTCGTGAACCTGATGCTCATCGGCCAAAAGTTCGATCTCGCAGAAATGCCCAAGGCCCGCGACCTCGTCGAGCGCGATTTCAATGTCGTGATCGTGCCAAGAGAGTTCCGCCAGACGGCGTTGCTTGCGAACCTTTGCAACGGACTTGAATCCCATCGCTATGAGCAACTCGGCGAATCGTGCCGCGCCGCCCTCGCCAGGCTCGATAGGCAATTCCAGTTCGCGCCGTGTTTTTGTTGTGGCATCAACCTTGGGACCTTTGTAGGTGACCCAATTATCGTCGACCACGCTGCGAATGCGTAACGCCTCATCCGTTTTGGCGAAATCGCGCGCGGGGTGTGCAAAGTAGCAGTCAGTCTGCAGAATCGCCGGTCGAAACTTTGCGCCGAGAGCCAGGGCTCGCTTCTCGACCGCCGTCGGATCCGCGACACAAAATTTTTGTTCGACTTCGTACTTCATGCGGTCACTGACTAGGACGATCATTGGGCCTGCGACGATGAGGCGACCTTCTGCACGTAGTGGGCGATCACACGCGGATATTCCGCCGTGCCCTTGAGTTGAGAACAGGTAATGAGAACGTTTCCGACAAGCGCGATGCGTTTTTTGACTTCTGTGCTATCGACCGCGCGATCGGCGAGGCCTTTCACGGCTCGATAACTGCGCTGTCCACTCCTCTGAGAGTCATATTTTTTGTCCCACCACTGCGCAGCGGCCTCGGCATTGGAGAACACAAGCACGCGCACCGTGATCACATCTGGCGCGGGGTCCTGCTTTTTCGTCATGTACGTGTAGTCGGCAGCAGCTACCACTCCGGCCGTTCTCAAGGCCGCTACGACATCGGCGACCGTCTTTTCCTCAGGCGTCTGAGGGGGTTTGGATTCCGCGTCGACGTTTTCAATGATCAACCCTGGGCTATCCGTCCACTCTTTGCCCAACAAGGTTGAATCTTCTCTTAGCTTGCCGAGGTTGCCGTGGAAGTCAGTAACTTTGGGTTCAACTCCATGTGCTATCGCGCCGAGAGCAAAAAGCCACATGAGCGCGATCGACCACGCGGAGCGCGGCAAGCAAGGGGTCATTCGCAAGCTCCTATGATTCATGCGGCCAAGCACCCGTCGCGGCGCTTCGACAAATCCGGTTCGTATCGAGGTATTCTAGCGGCTTCCCTAAGGGGATTGGGGGGATGCGCCGGCCAACCGTCGAAGAAACTCCGCGCTTGCTGCCGCAGGATCGGCGGCAGCCACCACCGCGCCGCTGACGGCCACCCGCGAGAAGCCGGCGGCAATGACCGACTCCAAATTCGCCAGGGTTAGGCCACCGATGGCGAACGCGGGCAGGCGAATCTCGGCCGCCACCTGCCGTAATAAATTCACGCCCGGGAA
This sequence comes from Pirellulales bacterium, assembly GCA_036490175.1. Taxonomy (NCBI): domain Bacteria; kingdom Pseudomonadati; phylum Planctomycetota; class Planctomycetia; order Pirellulales; species Pirellulales bacterium. Next base: position 5,747 of record DASXEJ010000205.1, read on the forward strand.
CTCTGCAAACGACTTGGTCGTTGAGGGAAATGTCGGACCGACGCCAAGGTAGCTGGCTCCCTCCAGCACCGCGCGGCGTGCCTGGGCCAGCGAGTGTGTCGACACTCCGACCAAAGCCCGCGGGCCAACCACCGAGCGTGCCGCCTTGACCGGCAAGTCGTCTTGTCCGACATGTACACCATCGGCATGCACCGCCGCGGCGATGTCCGCCCGATCATTGATTACGCACAGCGTACCAGCAGCCGCCGTGCGAGCACGCAGCACGCGCGCGCGCTCAAAAAGTTCGTTATCCGGCAAGTTCTTTTCGCGCAACTGAATCATGGGCGTACGAGCCGCAACCAGGGCGTCGATCAATCGCTCGAAAGCGGATTCGCTTCCGCCTCCGTCGATCAACACGCATAACTGCGCCAGTGCTAGTCGCTCGATGCTGGTTTGCACGATCTCGGCGGCTCGTTCCAAGGTGTACGTGCGGTAGCGGAGTCGTTCGATTGTGGCAGCAACATTCGGGTGACTAACTTTGGAGTATTCCTCCAGGCTCCGCAGAGCCTCTTGCAGGCGTTTCCAGTTCGCGGCCGCGACTCCGGCCAGATCCGATCGGGCAAATTCGGCCGTTGTCGAGATAGTCGTGCCAACATCGGCCAGCGTGTCGCGCCCAGCCAGCAGATCGCGGCCGTCTAAATGTCGTAACGCCTCCCGCAAGTCGTGCCTGAGTTGCTTTAGTTCGGCGGTCAAGAACCGGTCGTCAAGTACCATCCGCACGTAGTCTTCGACCACCCGCAACCCCTCACGCGCCCGATTGGCGGCGGCATCCAGCAAGCGCAGCAGGGACACGCTTTCGGCTGCGGACGGCGCGATGGCCTGAGGATTTGGCTCGGCGACATCAAAGACCGCGAATTCTGGTTCCAGCTTGATAACATCCGGGCCAACAATGGGATCAGGTGCGACACGCCGCTGCGGCGCCTGCATCGCTGTTCCTGCGACGGCCAATACGGCGGCCTCGGAGATTTGATCCCCCAGTTCCAAGGGCTCTACCGGCAGCGGCCCCGGATCGTGGCCATATAGATGATGTATCTGCGACTCGAGGCGGTCGGCATCCAGTCCGCAATCAGCCAACCAGGCGGCAGTCTCACCCGCTGCCGCCGCCAGCCCCAGCAGTACATGCTCGGTCGCCAGGGCGAGCGGACGAGGATACGCCCATAGCCGCCCGACAGCGGCGTCGAGTGCCACAACTACTGATCCCGAGAACTCGCGACGCGAGCCGTTTCCCTCTGTGCGCCGCAACGCCGGCCAGCGCGCGCGCACCGCCGGGGCGTCGATATTG
>DASXEJ010000206.1 GCA_036490175.1 Pirellulales bacterium
CGGTAGATCTTTAGCTGAAGGTTCTTAAACTGAGAGCGGGTGAAGGGAATCGAACCCTCGGAGTCCATCTTGGGAATGCAGAAGGCCCATGGGCTGCCGGCATTCCCTTCCGCAATCCTTCGCTTGCGGTTGCCACGTAGGGTTGCCGTTGTAAGAAAAAAAGCAAGCGTGCGAGGTCGGTCTTCGACCTCGCACGCTGCTCACGCCGCTGCTCTGCCCTAGACAGCATTGCGATTATTGGCTGCCCGCAATCCCTGGGCTGTCATTGCCTTCTCTCGCCCAGGGATTCCGCGCAGTTATGGCTAAACATCCGCCTCTAAGCCTAAACCGCACAGGTTGCGTCGGACCCGCCACATTTCAGTCAGATAATTTTTTATGGCCAATCTGCCAACGACGAGCTCCGTATTTCAGGGGGGGAAAATCACACGGATAACCTCATTGGGGAGTGTGACGTTGCGAGTAGGGTGATTTGCCTGATAAGATGGGCAAGTTCATTGCAAGTTGAATCGGGACCGCGAACGCGTATGCCTATGTCGCTCGACCATTCAATCAGCCACTGCATTGCGGCATTAAAGGCGGGCGACCTTAACGAGGCTGGCAAGCTCTGGGAGAGATATCAGCGTCGGTTGGTCGAGTTGGCCGGCCAATGGCTGGCCCACCAACCAAAGACCGTGCGGGACGAGGACGACGTTGCCCAGAGCGTTTTTCTCTGCATCTGCCGTGGCGCCACCGCAGGCCGTTTGGACGACGTCCGCAATCGCGACGAGCTTTGGTGGTTGCTGCTAGCCATCACTCGGCAAAAGACCATCGATTTGATTCGGCGTCAGTCCTCGTTGAAGAGCGGCGGACAGCGCGTCAAATCGGTCTCGGCGATCACCATTGACGACCAAGGGCCCCGCAGGCAACTCTCCTTCGAGGAACTGGTCAGCGATGTGCCCACCCCCGAAATGCTGGCCATCTTGGCGGACGAGCATCGATATCTCCTCGGTCTACTGCGCGACGATGATTTGCGGAGGATCGCAACCTCGCGGCTCGAAGGGTACAGTGTCGACGAGATCTCCAGCGATCTCATCATCAGTAAAAGATCGGTCGAGCGGAAACTACGTTTGATTCGCGACGCGTGGACGAAGGAGCTACTCCATGCGGGATAACGGGCAGATTCCTCCGGAAGAGTTGATCGGGCTCTCCGCGGCTCATCGAATCGACATCATCTGCGACCGATTCGAACGGGAATGGTGGGCCGGCAATAGCCCCGATTTAGAAAAGTATCTGCAGTACGCCGACTCTGGATTCCGCGACGAGCTGTTCGTGGAATTGCTACTTGTCGATTGGGAGCTGCGCAGTCACGACGCGCAAGCACCCGATTGGCGCACCTATCGCACTCGGTTCCCGGAATTCGCCGCCCAAATCGAAGAGGCCCGGCTCAAGCAACGAGGAGCACCGGTCCCGCATGAGCCTGAAATTCCCATGTGCGTCGGCCACTTCGAGCTCATCGAGCCGATCGGCGCAGGCACCAACGGCCAGGTGTGGAAGGCGATCGATCCCCGTCTGCAACGGACCGTTGCCATCAAGTTCCCGCACGCGCGACGTCTGCTCGATAAAGATCTAGATCGGTTCCTGCGAGAGGGGCGCGCGGCCGCCAAATTAAACCATCCCGGGATCGTGCCGGTGTTTGACGTGGGGCGCGAAGGAGACTCGGTCTACATCGTATCGGCCTATATTGCCGGCCGTAATCTGCGGGAATGGCTCAGCACTTCGCGGCCAACTCCCAGCAAAGCCGCCGAGTTGTGTGTGCAACTGGCCGAGGCACTCGATCATGCCCACGAGCGCGGCATTATCCATCGCGACCTGAAGCCTGGTAACGTTATTCTCGATGATTCGCTGCTTCCCCATGTCACGGACTTCGGTCTAGCCAAGAGCGCCAGCGACGGTCGTGATGTGACCTTGGATGGCGAACTGATGGGGACGCCGGCCTACATGTCGCCGGAGCAGGCCAGCGGCAAAGCGACCATTGCCGATCGACGTACGGATATCTATTCGATCGGCGTGATCCTTTACGAACTGTTGACCGGCCAGTGCCCTTTTTTGGGCAATCAGGCCGCCGTCATGCATCAGGTGATTAACAACGAACCTGTACGTCCGCGCAAGGTTCAACGCTATGTGCCCCGCGACCTGGAGACGATTTGCCTTAAAGCGATGGCAAAATCTCCCGACAATCGCTATTGGACGGCTCAGGAAATGGCCGTCGACCTGCGGCGTTTCCTGAATGGCCTCCCGATCTTGGCCCGTCGGCCCGGTCCCTTGGAGCAGGCTTGGCGATGGATTCGTCGGCGGCCGGCCGTGGCGGCTGCCATTGCCTTGATGTTCATGCTCGTTGGATCGTTCGCCTTTGCCGGGCGGCTCGCCGCGGAGAAGCGTGCTTTGCTTGGTCTGCAGACGGTCTGCCTGACGACACAACCTGAAGGTGCGAAGGTCGTTGTCGTTCCGCTCGACGAAACAACCGGCGAACCGATCGCGGAGAAAGCCGTACGCTTTCGTGGGCGAACACCGCTGCGCGAGGAAATACTGCCGGGCGACTACCTGGTCGTTGCCGTCCTGGACGATGGGCGGTTTCACGAGGTGCTTCGGCACGTTCCCAAGTTCGCAGATACTCTTCCCAATGTATCTCCGCATCGGCGCTGGAAGGTTGCGGACGATCGATCCATCGTCGTTCCCGTAATTAAAATTCCGCAACAAGACGTAACGCAGGATATGGCACTCGTCGGCGAAGGGTCGTCGGCTCGCATATTTATGGATTGCCATGAATTCTCGGTAGGCGACTATCGGCGCCTTTCCGGTGGCCGACTTCCCGGCGACAAAGCTTGGAAGGCAGTGCCCGACGATTGGGCCTTGACGATGCGTTTCGACATGGCCGTTTGGATTGCGGAAAATGTGGGCAAACGACTGCCAACAGAATCAGAGTTCGAACTGGCAATGTCGCAGCGAGTGCAACTCCCCGCATCGCCCTCAGCCGAGGAACCACAAGACACCGCGGAGCTGGGGCCCGTGGGCTTTCCCAGCGAAGATCGAACGAACACCGTACCGCCGGTTTTCGGCTTGTGCAGCAATGTCGCCGAATGGACCTTTTCGTTAGTCTCCGGACACAGAGCAAATCTGCGAGACGATCACAAGGGGGTGCCAGCGATTTACGCTCCTGACGAACGCATCGTCCGCGGCGGAGATAAAAGCGTCATTGCCGGGAATGGTTCGGTAGCACCGGCGCATCGAAATCCTGATGTGCGAATTGCCCTTTCTCGCAATTCAATGCAGCCGGGCGTGGGGTTCCGCTGTGTCCGCAGCGTCACCCCACAGTTCACCGCCGAGTGAAGGCGGCGCCGCAAGTACGCCCAGCCGATTATTGCATTGGTGCAACCCGCGATGCGCGCGCTACTTCGCTGTCAGGACGAGGATCGGGAATCGTTGCCCGACGCCAGGTTCGTAGACGGCGCTATACGCGTGGCAATCGCCTTGGCGAGCCAACGGCTTGCCGATGAGTGTGACGGGCTTGCTGGTCGGTAGCCCTTGCATCTGCAATGCCACGAGAATGGTGCGCTCTACTTTGGTCTCGAGCCCACCGACCGTTCGCGGTCTCTCGATGGTGAATGCGAACACTTTGGCGGTGAGAAGATCGCCATTCACGCCTTCGAACTGAATAAATCTTAAGTCTGGATAGTCACTCGGACGGCTGAAACGTCGTGCACGGCCTTCGGGCAATTGCATTGAATAATCGGCCATTATCGGTTCATCGAGCCCCGGAAAACCTCGCGCCAAGTCACCGGATGGCGAGCCGCCATCGCAGTCGGGGCAGTCTTGCGGCCACGCGTACGAACCAACGAGATAATCTGCTTCCGGCTCGTCGTCGCAACTCGTTTCATACAAATCAGCAAAGTAGACGGTGCCAAACGTCGTCGAGTACACCGGCCACAAAGGACATGCCCATGGACCACCGCAGTTGGTCGCCTCGGACGAGCATCCACACGACGTCGCAATCAATACAAGCGCGCACACTGAGCTACAGAATCGGAACATTGGCGTCCCCTTTCATAAGAGACGCGCACGGCGCACTGAACGGAATGTCGACGACGACAATTCTCAGAGCAGAGTTTTTCCCTAACGCCGTGCGCTGCTATTGATAAACCGCACGGTCCGACACGCGTCCGCCACGCGATTCCCACGGGCACTAGGCATGGTGCAGAAACCAACGAACGCGTTCAGGGCAGATCCAGCGATCCGTCGTCGTCGCGCGTGGCAAGTTGCTTGAGCAACCACACGTCGGTGCTGTCGTACAAGAAACGCACCGAACCATCGATCAACAACCCCTGCACACCACCTGGATGCGCGGAAAGCAAGGGATTATTGGCGCCGCGATCTTGATAAACGCCGGGCTGATTGTAGTTGCGCATGTTGGGCGCGTAGCGTATCGTCGTAATATTCCAACTAGGCGCGCGTCGGACGGGATCGTTTTCGTATTGGGGAGGTGTTCCCGTAGCGACGGTCCCTGATGTCCAGCCAACGGGAAAAGCACCGTCGATACGATGCGTGACACCGTTTGAATCCATTGCCATGTCAGAGCACTCGCCGACGGCCAACGTGTTCGACAGGCCATCCGTGATTTCTTCATTGCGGATGCCACGATTCGCGATCAAGAGACCTCCGGCCGAAATCTCGCCATTCAGGTAGGGTTGGCAACATGTAGTAACCCGCACTTCGGGAAATCCACCGTCGCTCGAACTTCCTGCAATGCCGACGTACGACGGCATCATAACGTCGACACCGGCGATTCCTACATAAAGCTGCGGAATCGAACTCGACGGACAAGCCATCACCGGCAACGTCAATTCGGCAATAACCTGAGGATTGATCGCACCATTGGAATCGAATTGGAGCGACAACGCAGATTGCTCGAGAAAAGGAAGGATTTGCACGTACCACGACGTGCCGAGGGATAGCGGGTTTGAAACTGGCTTCAGAGCGCCGATCGGCAGTGCACGCTGAGCGTTCTCGTAGTTCAGCAACGCCAGGCCCAACTGTTTGAGATTGTTGCCGCACGATACCCGACGACTTGATTCCCGCGCCGCCTGAACCGCGGGCAACAGCAAGGCGATCAACAGGCCAATGATGGCCACGGTTGTCAGCAATTCAACGAGAGTGAAGGCAGATCGCGTCGTTCGAAGATTTCGAGCAGTCCGGTTCATTTCCGGGACCTGCACAACACGCCCCTGCGGCGCGCAGCGTATGCGAAGGCCGTCATTCCTACCAACAAAAGCACTGCCGACGATGGTTCTGGTGTTAAACTTGTAACGTTAAACACTACGTCGACAATGCCTCCGGGTGTGTCGCTAAAGAAACTCAAGGTCATCGGAAAGTCCGAGAGTTGGATGCTCGACGGAAGCGAGGCGTCAGAGTACAGATTGCTATTACCGGTAAAAGTAAGCGCAAGAAAGCCCGCGGTATGATCAATTCCGTCGACGACTAGCGGCGAAGTCAGCGCTGGGCTAAGTGTGCTTGAGAAGAGCACAGTAAACTGGTCAGAGACCGAACCGCCCGGCTGTGGTAAGTTGTTCGCGATTTGGACTGCATACTCATCCGTGCTTGCCGTCAGATAATTCGCTTCGCCCACTTTGCCGATATTCATCCAAAAGCCGTGCGTGAATTGCTGTTCGTAGCTGACGCCGTCGGTGATTGAACTCGTCGCCGGCGATGCAGGATCGTACGTGAATCCTCCCACGACCGGCGCGCCACTTGTCACATTCAGCCCGTATGGTATTGATGTCCCAACGAATGCCACGCTCCCCCTAAATTCGTAGGTAATAGGGGTTGCCAGGGCGTGGTAGGAACTCATAGCCCATATCAAAGCGGCGAAAAAGAGGAATCGCGGCATCAGTACTCCAAAGTTGTTGATCTCGGTGAGAACGTCACTATTGCTGCATTGTCGTTCTGGTATCGCGTCCGAATTCGACGACAAGGTAGTACGCCCCGCAGATGCCAGCAGCGCATACCTTCGGCCCGAACTCAGGACGGGTGGCGATCTCGCGACGATCGGCCAACAGCCGAACAATGTGCCAAGCGTGCGAACGCCGCCATGCTTGCCGTAAAGGCGAAACGGGGCGTAAAACGCGAGATCTGAGAGAGCTACATTAGCAGCCTGTGAGAACGTGAATCGCCGCAGCCGAACGCCGATTCTACTATCGGCACCCCCCAAGTCAACAATTTGGGCTCAAGGGACGGGTGGTTTGGTCGGTTTTCCCCAGATGTTGGTTTCCGCTTCGTCTGCTCTGGCGAGGCTATTCTATTCGCGCGGACGAGGGAATTCGGTGTGGGCCGCGCAAGCCATGTTCGTCAACTGCCGCGGAACCCTCCGCCGTCACTCGGTGCAGCGAGAGCATCATGCTTGCGGCCACGAAGAACGACGCCCATAGCATGTGCCCGGCGGCACGGCCAAGAGGAATCGCGAACAAAAGGATCCCCAAAATCCAAACGACAGAGACGACATTCTTCCGTGCTTCCGCGGCAGGTGTTGAAAGGATGACGGCCAGCGCAGGCACGACCGCAGTCAGATGGTAGCTCCACACGACGGGCGAGAACCACACCGTACACAACACGATCAGGGCAATCTCGACCGACCAATCGCGACGATTCATCGCGGCGGCGGGGCGTCGTATTGCCATCAGCACGGCACACCCAAGAGTCGACAATACGCACCCAGTCACCAACGACAGCGCGGTGGGCGACAAGTCGGCTACCGCTAACGTCGGAAACCCGCCGCGCGCAGTGAGGAATCGTCGTAGCACAACGATCGTCGATTGGTTCGTGATGCGATCTTCGTCGATTGCATCCTCGCCGTGCATTTGGTCGTCGACAGTCGCTGCCGCGCCGCCAGCAGCCCACACCAGGTGCTCGTCGATGCTCCCCTGCCAACCAAACGCAGCCAGCGACAGGATGATGTCGATCGAGACCGCGAGTAAGAGGGCGACGCCGGCCGCCAGCCATTTGCGCTTCAAGACAAGATACCCCGCGCCAACAACCGGTAGCAGCTTGAGCCAGATGGCAACGCCCAGCAGTGCGCCCCCTTTCCAGGGGCGATCGCGACTCGCCGCCGCGAGACCGGCCACCATCATCCATACCATGAGGATATGAAATGCGCCGATCAAAAAACCGTCGGCTGCGATCAGCAGCGCGAGCAAACCGGCGGCCATCGTTCCCCGAGCGCGCAACAGCATATCGTCGCCAGCCAGTAACTCGTCGCGCACCGTGGCCAACAAGCCGAACCAGGTGCCGACGTTCAGCAAATAATAGATTGCCGCCGACAGTACGAGAGGAAATATTGTCAGCAGGATGCAGGCGACATCCAATGACGGAAGGTATCTGTTCAGTGCCGTCAGAGGGTGCCGGCAGCCATGATCGAGAATGTATCGACCACCATTAACAAACTCAGGGAAATCGCAAGCAAGGTTCCCCGCCGCCCGATACACGGCCCAAGGAAAAACCACCAAGAGTATCGCCGACATGCAGATCTGCGCCGTCGGAGGGGTACACAAGCGATCCAGAAATCCCTCGCGGCCAGCCGGCCTGCCATCCGCGCTCGTCGCGCGACCACTAGCGCGGACCACGAGATCGGCTTGCCGCTTCACCGTGAGTGAAGGATCGGGGTTGGTCATAATGCTTTGACGATCATTTTGCGCATCCGCAATTGCGCTGCCATGGCGCGCGGACCTTAACAGCAACGCGGGGGCCAATGCGCACTAGCGGCATGGCGCCGCGAATTCGATCGTGCTACCACGAGAATCGCGATAGATACGTGAAGATCCCGAACATGTCCCCGTAATAGTACAGAGCCACACTTAAGTTCCGAACAGCCAGCGTTTCGCCATTCGGCACATAGAAATCTGAAAAATACCGGCTCTTGCAAGCGTGAGGTATTAGCAGGATTCATGGGTTTTGGTCAAGGGAACTTTGGAATGCCTGGCGATCTGGGCTGGGCGAGGCCCCATTTCCACTGATAGCAGATGCAAAGCCGGACGTAACAGTTCGGTGGCATTGTCCCGCGACACGTAGGCGATGTGACGACTTGGAATTCTCGACTGGGCGAATGCGTCACGCAGCCTGGTCATTCACTTGTTTTGTAACAACCATCGCTGCCCGCCGTCGGCTGTATTCGTGGCAGACTTGCTTGCCGCGGGAGTATCACCGGCGGCCGATGAGCTTGGCTGCCACATTGTTCTTGCCGCTCGGGGATAGATCGTCTTGACCACGCAGTTGAGTCACGCGCGGCACCGATATCGACAATGAAAGCAACTCATTGATGAATCGGTTTTTCCCACTCGGAATGCTCCCAAGAACCGCCTTACCACCCCCCTTAGGGGTTGTAGCCGGTTGGGTGTTAGCTATTTTGCTATCAAGGGGGTGGACGCTTCCGTTGTTGCGTGGCAAATACGCCCTTCGTGCACTGGCCGGCTCAAAACCGTGGGCCCGCCGCTCGTGCGATGGCGGCGCCATTCTGCGACCGCGCAACTCTAACTAATGAGTGTTCTCACAAGTCGTCTGGAAAGGTGTGTTGCATGGCTAAGAAAACTTCGGGGCGCAAACGAGCAGGTTCACCCAGTAAAGCGCAAGCGATTCGTGACGAGTTCACGTCGCAAGGCGCAGGTGCGCGGCCGAAGGACGTTATCGCCAACTTGAAGGCCAAGGGTATCGAGGTGTCGTCCGCGCAAGTAAGTAACATCAAGGCGACGCTGGGCACCGTCAAGCATGGCCGCAAGCACAACGGCAAAGCCGGCAGCAACGGAACGCTTTCGATCGAAGCCCTGCTAGAGGCCAAGAAGTTGGCCGACCGGATTGGCGGCATCGAGGCGGCGCGTCACGCGATCGAGGCCCTCGCCCGCTTGAGTTGACGGTCGCTACGACGTTTGACGACAATTCAATGCTATCCACGGCCGGCACTCTTGCCGGCCGTTTTCATTGGGGCTGAATTGACATAAATACGTCCTACGTACGTCGGCAAACCGGCGGTGTTGCCGTATACTATGTGGTTTGAAAATACCGAGAGTACCCTGGCGGAGAATATTGCATGAGCGTTGCCAATCGCGATAAGCAAGTGGCCGAGGCAGAAGAGTTGTTGGCAGACGGCCCGCAACGTCTGGGGTTCGCCAAGGGGTTGTTCTTTGGACAGTATTTGAGCGATCGTCTCTTGCCCTACCCGGACCTGGCCGCCGACTTGCAAACCCGGTCGCTGGTGTCGGATTTGCGTAAGTTTTGTAAAGAGCAGATCGATGCGGCGCAGATCGATCGCGACGCCGAGATACCCGAGCACGTCGTTCGCGGCCTGGGGCAGTTGGGTGTGCTGGGGGCGTGCCTGCCTCGCAGCTGCGGCGGGCTCGACTTTACACAAGCCGCGTATTGCCAATTGATGGAAGTCCTCGGCGGGCATTGCGGTAGCACGGCGCTGTTCGTCAATGCGCATCACTCGATCGGGCCGCGGGCGCTGGTGCTATTCGGCACGCAACGCCAGCAAGAGGATTACCTGCCGAAGTTGTGTTCCGGCGAGTGGCTGAGCGCGTTTGCACTGACCGAGCCAGAAGCCGGCAGCGATGCCTCGAATGTGCAGACCCTGGCTGTGCCTAGCGCGGACGGCAAGGGGTTCGTGCTTAACGGTCAGAAGCGGTGGATCACCAATGGCGGTATCGCCAACGTACTGACCGTCATGGCGCGGACTCCCGTGCCCGGCAGCGAAGAAACCAAGATCACGGCCTTCGTCGTCACGCCCGATATGGCGGGCTTCGAGGTTGTCGAGAAACGTATGAACAAATGCGGCGTGCGCGGCTCGGCTACGGCGCGGCTTGCATTTCACGACATGTTCGTGCCGAATGAAAACGTGCTTGGCCAGCGCGGTAAGGGGCTGAAGATCGCACTCACTGTGCTCGATTTCGGCCGCACGACCTTCGGCGCCAGTTGCACGGGCGCCGCCAAGTTCTGTCTTGCCCGGGCGACCCAGCATGCCAACCAACGCGTGCAATTTGGCGAGACGCTCGCGTCGTTCGAACTGGTCAAGGACAAGCTGGCCTACATGGCCGCGGGCGCCTTCGCCATGGAATCGGTCACCTACCAGACGGCGGCCCTGATCGATGCCGGGGAAGATGACTACATGATCGAAACCGCCATGCTGAAGGTCTTTTCGACCGACGTGCTGTGGCGGATCATCAACGACACGATTCAGATCTTCGGCGGCAAGGCATACTTTGCCGATGAACCGTACGAGCGCATGATGCGCGACGGCCGTATCAATATGATTGGCGAAGGGGCCAACGACGTGCTGCGCGTCTTTTCGGCCTTGGTCGGATTACGCGACGTGGGCATGGAGCTGAAGGGCGTCCTCGACGCGCTGATGAACCCGCTGGGTAATATCGGCAAGATTGGCGGCTTTGCCAGCCGCCGCATCGGCTCGATGCTCAGCTCGCCCGAGGTCAAAGTCCGCAGTACCGAGTTGCAGGACGATGCGACGAGGCTCGGACGACTCGTCGGCTCCTTGGGCTCGCATGTGGAAAGATTGCTACGCAAGTATCAGGAATCGATCATGGATCGCCAGTATCAACTGGCTCGAGTCGCCGACGTCGCCACGGAGCTTTACGTTTCGAGCTGCGTTCTCAATCGCCTCGATGCTCTGGTTCGCGATCCCCATGCCGACGAGGGGGCACGGCTGCGTGGTCTGAAGCTGGGCCGCTACTATCTCAAGACCGCCGGCCGGCGCATCAATCGGAACTTGGCCGACATGTGGGACAACGATGACGACGACACGACCCGGCTCGCCAATCTGGTCTTGGAGAAATGACGCACGACGATCCGTTGGCGAATGTCTATTCGCTTACTTCGTCATCAAGCGATTAAACCAGCCGCCAGGGGCGCGCGTGGTTTGCGGCACGTCCGTCCGCTCCGGGTAGGCGGGCGGTGGCGTTGGCGGCTCTGGCTCGGTCGATCGCAGCCGTAGGTTAGGATCGGCCAGATTGACCACCGGCGTGCTCGGTCCGTAGGTCGGCATGGCCCACAATTGTTGCGGGTCGCCCGATAGTTGATTCACGGCCACGTTATTGAGCTCGATCGTCATTTCAAATTTCGTCGAGGGCCAAACGATCTTGACGGTCCGCGGCAGCACGACGTTGGCCAGCGGATCGCGACGATGATTGCTCAGTGTGGCCGAGGCCAATAGCATGCCGGCCGGGTCGTAAAGGTGCTGTTCGAGAATCAAGCCGCGCGAGTCGTCGATCACCATGATCCGTCGCAGGTCTCCCTCGGGGCGCGGCAAACGCGTCTCCACACGCAAGCGTCCTTGTCCGACCGGCAGCGGACCGGTGTGTTCGCCTGCCGGGTCGATCGTGGCCATGCCCAGCACTTCGATCAGCCAATCCGGCTCGACGGGCAGCACCTGTCGGGCGGCGCTGCTGGCAAACTGCTCATGTCGGCAATAAAAGATGGCCGGCTCGGGCGAACGTCGGACCCAAAACCAAAACAGCTCGTCGTTGCTCCCCAGGTCCACTTCCGGACCCGTTAGCATGGTGTCCGCACGCAAGCGAAAGCGGCGAGGCCGATCGAGCGCGATATTGGCCCTCGTCTTGGGCATGCCGGGAACGTGAATCTCGGCATCCGTTGTGTACAGCGACTGCACGCGGCCGCTATTGGTATTTACGGCCGATATCACATCGGCCAGCGTGGGCGTGGCTGGCAGTACGCGCGGCATCACAGGTGAGTAGGCCGTGAGAAAATGCGGACAGTTCGCGCCGCTGGCGCAAACCATCAACAACAAAGTGCCCAAGGCCAGAACGGTGCGTTGCAGAGAGCCAGAAGTATTGTGCGCAGAGTGCTTCATGCAGCACCCGCATATAGCAATCGAGATAGTTCGTCCTGAATTTCCTGGACCCGCGCGTCGCTGGGCATCACTCCGGCGACGCGATAGGTGACGTCTTCTCGCGGAGAATAGAGCACCAACACATCCTGTCCGTTGGCGTCCGTCTCTTGCTCTTCCAGCCGCAACACGCGGCGCCGTACGAGCAGCAGCGCCATTACCAGCCGCATGTCCTCTTTTTCTGCCACACCGTCGAGATTCACGAACAATTCGAGCAGGGTTTCGTTCGGTGCCAAGCGCGGCCGCCGCGCATCGGGTGTCGGCACTCGCGATTTCCACCAACCGAGCGTGCGATCGGGCGGACCTTGCCAGGCGTCGGCCGCAAAATCCAATCGGCGCACGTCGGCCCCCTCGGCTACGAGCGCCGTGTAGAACTCTTCTCCCGGCGCGAGCTCGCGACCGGTCGTCGCACAGTGGCGCGTGAATCGTTGAACTTCGTAATCCATTCCAACAATTCTCGAAGGCATTTCCGGCGCAGCAAGTGCTGCGGGCAGTTCGGCGCACGGCCGACTGCCACGATCGATACGCACCGCGCGCGGACGAAGCGGCTACCCGAATGGGGCGCGGAAGACTAATCGAAACCGGTCTGCCGCTCAATACACTCTCGCACGGAGCCTGCTAGCAGGTCGGCCCGAAATCCATCGTCCGACCACGTCATGGCACGAGGGGTTTCGTGGCTTTGCGCGGCCCCCGGCAGGCGTACTATCGAGGCCAAAACCTCCCCAATCGCCCGAACCTTTCTGCTTGACCGACGCTCTAAGGTTAGCTAGAGTTCATGGCGATGGGCTACGTCTTGCCCATCCTCACAGGGAGACGATTTCCATGGCGCGATTGAACCTACTACCGCTTACTTTGCGGCTGCTTGCCTCGGGCAAGCTGTAGGGTTCGTACGCCCGGAAGATTTCGACTCCGGCTGATCAAACATACGAACCCTAAGGCCCGCCGGGCCTTGGGGTTTTTTTGTGGCATTTTTTTGCGGAACAGTGGTCAATGTTCACAAGTCATCCATCCGTCCGATGGCTATCAAGCAGCCATCGGCACAGACAGAATTATCTGCGAACGAGGGCATGGTTGGTGCTTACCGGGCCGGCCTAGGGTCGGCCCCCTTCCGCTCGTGTAAGCATTCGGACCAAAATCGCACTTTGTCATTGCCGAGGACTATCCGATGACCGCCGAACGATACATCAAAATCTTTGACACGACGCTGCGCGACGGAGAGCAATCGCCGGGCGCCAGTATGAACATCTCTGAAAAGTTGGAAGTGGCCCAGGCCCTGGTCGACCTGGGGGTCGACATTATCGAGGCCGGTTTCCCGATCGCCTCGCCGGGCGACTTCGAGGCCGTACGATCGATCGCACAGAATATCCACGGCGCCGTGATCTGTGGTCTGGCCCGGTCGGCCAACGACGACATCGATCGTGCTTGGGAGGCTTTGCAGCACGCCGAGCAGCCTCGGATTCACGTTTTTCTGGCCACCAGCGCCATACATCGCGAATTCAAGCTGAAGATGGACAAGGAAGAGATCATCCGTCGTGCCGTCGACTCTGTGCGCCGTGCGGCCGGATATTGCTCCGACATCGAGTTCTCGCCCGAGGACGCGTCTCGCACCGAGGTCGACTTCCTCTGCCAGGTTGTCGAAGCCGCGATCAACGCCGGTGCGACAACCGTGAATATTCCCGACACCGTAGGCTATGGCACGCCGGCCCACATCGGTGGCGTGATTCGCGCGCTGCGGGAACGGGTGCCGAACATCGATCGGGCCGTGATCAGTACGCACTGCCATAACGATCTGGGTTTGGCCGTCGCCAATAGTCTGGCCGCGGTAGAAAACGGGGCCGGCCAGATCGAATGCACGATCAACGGCATTGGCGAGCGGGCCGGCAACTGTGCCTTGGAAGAAGTCGTGATGGCCTTGCGCACCCGCTACGATCACTATCAGGCCAAGACGCGCGTGGTCACGCAGCGGTTGGTCCCCACCAGCCGGTTGGTATCGAATATTACGACCATTCAAGTGCAGCGCAACAAGGCCATTGTCGGCCGCAACGCCTTCGCCCACGAAGCCGGCATCCACCAGGATGGCATGCTCAAAGAGCGCCGCACTTACGAGATCATGCGTCCCGAGGATGTGGGGCTGGCCAAAACCGATCTGGTGTTGGGCAAGCATAGTGGCCGCGCGGCACTGGCAGATCGCGCCAAAGCCTTGGGCTACCACCTCACCGTTGAGCAATTGCAAACGGTCTTCGAGCAGTTCAAGGTGCTCGCCGACAAGAAGAAGGAAGTTTATGACGCGGATATCGCCGCGCTCATCGAGCAAGAAATTCGCGACGTGCCCGAGACCTGGACCATCGCCGGCTACCGGCTGGTGGCGGAATCCGGAGGCCGTGCTCCCACGGTGACCTTGTCGCTCAAGCGGGGCGAGGAGGAAGTCACCGAGGAGGTCTCGATGGGGGACGGACCTTTTGACGCCATGTTTCACGCCATCGAGCGTGTGACCGGAGTCGAAGTGGTGTGCCGCGACTTCAACGTCCATAGCGTCACGATCGGGAAGGACGCCCAGGCCGAGGTTACGGTCGAGGTCGAACA
Source organism: Pirellulales bacterium (assembly GCA_036490175.1). Lineage (NCBI taxonomy): Bacteria > Pseudomonadati > Planctomycetota > Planctomycetia > Pirellulales > Pirellulales bacterium. The sequence goes on from DASXEJ010000206.1 coordinate 14,516, forward strand.
CGGCGGTCAAATCTATCGAGGCCGTGGTGTGTCGACCGATAGCGTCGAGGCCAGCGCTCAGGCCTTCTTGAATGCCATCAATCGCGTCGCGGCACAACTCGAACGGGCTGGCGCCGCCATCTCAGAACCTAAGGTGGCCGGCAACGTCTGACAGTTCCCGCGGCTCGGCCGCAGTGCACCATTCAATTTAACGGCGATTGTCACCGCCCCGCTTTCCCCTTAGCCTGGGGAAGCGGGGCGTTTTTATTTGCGGTCCTGCAAGCGTTCCGTTCCGCGTCAACGTACAGTCGAACATTAAGTGCCCATGTCCATCTTCCGCTTAGCGATTGAAGGTCTCATTCACCACCGGCGCATTCATATTGCCGTGGCGCTGGGAGTGGCTGCGGCGACGGCCGTGCTTGCCGGGGCACTCGTGGTAGGAGACTCGGTTCGCGGCAGCCTGCGCCACCTGGCCCTCGACCGGTTGCAGCGCATCGACGAAGTTTTGGCCGTGCCCAGATTCTTCCGAGCGCAGTTGGCGACCGATCTCGACGCCGAAGCCGGGTTTGGCGAAAAATTTCAGGCCGCTGTGCCCGTCGCGTTACTGGAAGGTACGGTCGAGGATCCGAAATCTCACCGCCGTGCGACGCATGTCAATCTGCTAGGCATCGACGATACGTTCGCGCAATTGTCCGTCACGAACCCGGCTGACTATGCCCCGCCGGCTCGTAGCGAAGTGATATTGAACCAAGCCATGGCCGACGAATTGGGCGTAGCCGTCGGGAACGAGTGCATCGTCCGCCTGCCGGTTGCCCGCGAGGTGCCTGCCGACAGCGCGCTGGGCCGCAAGACCGAAACAGTGACCAGCCTTCGCCTCAAGGTGATACGCGTCGTGCCGGCCGACGGGCTCGGGCGGTTTGCCTTGCGTCCCAATCAAGCAGTGCCTCGCGATGCTTTCCTGAATCTGGCTGACATACAGCAGGTGCTCAAGCAGCCAGGCAAGGTGAATGCTCTGTTGGTTGCCGGCGCGGGCGATGCCGACGACGCCTCGGTGGCAGAGCTTAAGGCAGCTCACGACAAGCTGCAGTCTCTCCTCGAGCCAACGCTGGAGGACTACGGTCTGACGATTCGTCAGGCTCCCTTGGGATACTTTCTGCTGGAAAGCGATCGCATGCTGATCGAACCGACGGTGCTCGCGGCGGCGGAAAAGAGCTTTCTTCCGCTCGACGGCCAGGAAGCGTTCACCTATCTGGCGAACACTCTGGCGGATGGAACACGCGAAATCCCTTATTCGACGGTCACAGCGATCGACTTTCGCGGGCCAGCACCTTTGAACGGCTTTGCCACGCCAGACGGGCAGCCAATCGCTCCGCTTGCGCCGGACGAAATTGCTTTGAATACCTGGGCGGCCGAGGATCTCGAAGCCAAAGTCGGCGATACGATTCGCATGACCTACTTCGAGCCGGAGAGCACGCATGGCAACGTACGCGAAAACACGGTCGAGCTGCGGTTGGCCGCGATCGTGGCAATGAGCGGAGCCGCAGACGACCCAAACCTGACTCCCACTTTGCCGGGCGTGACGGATCAGTTGTCGATTTCGGATTGGAATCCACCGTTTCCGTTCGATAGCGAACGCGTCCGCCCGCGCGACGAAGAGTATTGGGATAAGTACAAGGCCACGCCCAAGGCGTTCGTAGCTTTGGCGACAGGGCGTAAGCTGTGGGGGAGCCGCTTTGGCAACACAACCTCGCTGCGCATTCCGCCCGCCGAGGGACGCACGACCGAAAGCCTCTCCGCGGGGTCAAAGCCGATCCCGGCCGACTTGGGCTTTAAATTCCAACCTATCAAACAACGTGCCATCGAAGCCGCCACCGGCACGACTCCTTTTGAATTCCTTTTTATTGGCTTCAGCTTCTTCATAATTACGGCGGCCCTGATGCTGGTGGCGATTCTGTTTCGGCTGGGGGTCGAAGAGCGCGCCGACGAGATTGGCCTTCTGTTGGCCGTCGGTTGGCCGATCCGCCGCGTCCGACGGTTGCTATTGGGCGAAGGAATCGTGGTGGCGTCGATCGGAGCCCTGGCGGGGGCCGGTATCGGCGTGGGGTACGCGTGGTTGATGATCGCGGGTTTGCGAACCTGGTGGTTGGCCGCGATTCGCACGCCGTTTCTGGGACTGCACGTCAATTTAACGACGCTTGTCATTGGCAGTTTATCGGGCGTGCTGATTTCGATGCTGGTGATTTACCGCTCTCTGTCGCAATTGCGCCACGCCAACGTCCGATCGCTCATGGCCGCCCGTACTGGTGACCCGATGGGAAGGACCGCGCGGCCATCGCGCCGCGCGCGCTGGTTGGCATGGGGGGGGGTGACGCTAGCGATTGCTGCCGCGCTGGCTGGTGGTGGGTTGGGCGGTCCAGCGCAAGCATTGGCCTTTGCGGGCTCGGGCGCATTGACGCTCGTCGGACTGCTGGCCTTTGTCTCACTGTCGCTGCGGCGTCACGCCGGGGGCTCGTTCGTATCCACGGGCCGCGCAGCGCTCGTCTGGTTGGCCTTTCGCAACGCGGCACGCAATCCAGGGCGCAGTGCTCTGACGATCGGGCTGATTGCCACAGCTACCTTTTTGATCATCGCGATCAGCGCCTTCCGCCTCGATCCACACGGCAATGCAGACAAACAAGCGAGTGGCACGGGTGGGTTCGCGCTGATCGGAGAATCTGATCAACCAATCCTTCAAGACATCGATTCCGGCGAAGGTCAGCTCGAACTGGGTTTCTCAGCGGCAGATCGGCAGGCACTTGCGGATTGCCATGTCTATCCCTTCCGCGTCGCCGGCGGCGATGACGCCAGCTGCCTGAATCTTTACCAGGCGCAGCAGCCGCGCGTGCTGGGCGTGCCCGAGGCGCTGATGAAGCGAGGCGGATTCTCCTGGTCGGGCAGCAGTGCCGATACGCCCGAGACAAAGGCTAATCCTTGGCTTTTGCTCGATCGTTCGCTGCCCACGACGGATGAAAAAGATGCGCCCGTACCCGTCGTACTCGATGAAGCCACGGCACTGTACGCATTGCACCTCAGTGGCGTGGGGGCCGTCTACACGATTACCGATGGGCGCGGGAAAGAGGTGCATTTACAGGTCGTTGGGCTACTGGCGGGCAGCGTGCTGCAGGGTTCGTTGTTGATCAGCGAACGGCAGTATCTCAACCACTTTCCCGACGCCAGCGGTTACCGACTCTTTTTGATTGAAACACCCACGGCCGCAGTCCTGCGCGTCCAGGCGGCGCTCGAACGAGGGCTAGGCGAATTCGGTTTCGACGCCGAACCGGCCGAAGATCGCCTGGCCGAGTTCTTCGCCGTGCAGAACACGTACCTCTCGACGTTTCAGAGCCTGGGAGGGCTAGGATTGCTCCTGGGCACGTTTGGCCTAGCGGCCGTGCAATTACGCAATGTCGTCGAACGACGCTCAGAGCTGGCGCTGCTGCAAGCGGCCGGCTTCCGCCGCGCGCTCATCGCCCGCATGGTTTTGTGGGAGAACGTGATATTGCTTATCGGCGGGCTGGCGATCGGCGCGGGTGCGGCCCTCATCGCGCTCGTACCCCACCTGATCGCCGGCGGCGCACACCTGCCGTGGCTAGCGACAACGGCTACCTTAGGCCTGGTTCTTGTCGTAGGCCTGGCTGCTGGCATGATGGCGGTGCGGGCAGCGCTCGCAGCGCCGGTGTTGCCGGCGCTGCGCGGCGACTGACCTGGTGGCGCGCAGAGCGTGACCGCGTTTAGCAGGGCAGGGAGAAGTAGAACTCAGCGTCACGTGCCAGCGATCAATCGTCCGCAAAATCTTGGCCGCGACCGTGGAATGTCGCACGTCGCTTCTTGCTGGCGAGTCGTTTCCGTTGCCGGCGGCTGCGGGCGGAAAGTCTGTTGAGCATCGAATCGCCGAAGACGTCCAGACGATTCGATTTGAGATGGGAATGCTGCATGGCATCGGCTCCTTTTGCGTATCGAATAGTGCATCCAATACCTTCGCCCGATCCCTCTACACAAGTCTATAATGCTTTCGGTCGATGGTGCAAACATACTTTGCCGGATCGCCA
>DASXEJ010000207.1 GCA_036490175.1 Pirellulales bacterium
TGGTTGTCCGCCCCCGGCTTGGCGACCAGACGTGATGGCTGCCCTTGACGTGTGGAAGGGTATTCCTAAGTTTAGGAACCGGTCTGACTTGTCAAAAAAAGCGGGCGAAGGGATTCGAACCCTCGACATCCAGCTTGGGAAAACGCAAGGTTGTCGGCCGAAAAGCACCAGAATCCCCGAGGATTTGGCGATTTTACACCTTCCGTCAGCTTTCGCAATACTTCGGATGCTGTAGTATGTATTTGCCGCGAGTTACAGTCATTTGACCGAGCGGCTGCGCTCGGTTTCGGTCAATGACGGAGAGTGGTTGGTGCCCTGTTATCTCCTTGATCCGTGTCTCTGAGCTGGCATGAAGGTCACACTCGTTCGGTTCATTGGCGACGAGTTCGAGGTGCACCGGGACGTGGAATTACCCTTCGTCCCGCACGTCGGCATGGTCCTGGTTTACCGCCCGCGGCCGGGCTCGCGCATCGAGGCCGACGACCGACTTGAAGTCGAAGCCCTCGAATGGGACGACCAGTTCGAACAGCTTTCGGTGTTCGTCTTTGACCAAGAAGGAGACGGACCCGAAGACGGCTACGCGGATTTGCGCACAGCTCTGATCGATGAATTCGGCTGGCATGATCCCTACGGTAAAAAGAACTCGAATTGAAATCGACGATGAGCTGCATGGAAAGCGAACAAAAACCAGATCCGCTTCTGTCAGCCTACGGGATCGCCGACCAATTGATCGGTGACCGTGCTACTAAGACATCCGTGCCCATTTTGGTTGAGATCGAGAATCAGGTGCGGCAACATGGCACTGGAACATTGTTCCGAATCGGCGACAAGTCCTTTCTCGTAACGGCCGCTCACGTCGTGACGTCAGCCGACGCTGGCGGCCACCCGCTAGTATTTGGAAGGCTCGAGGGCGGCGGTGTTTTTGTCGTGGAGGATGTGTGGACGATAACCCGTCCTGATCGTCCTGGGGAAAAAGACTTCCGCGATATCGCGATCATGCAACTTGGACACGGCGCTGTTGAGTTTTTCGCGAATCATGACTTTGTCCGGCTTGCGAATGTCGATCCAAGAATGCCGAACCGCGGCGATCTTTTCTGCGTTTATGGCTTCCCAAACGAGACCAGCACACCTGGCGAGTTCAAGGGCCAAAAAGGGGAGCTTCGCCCAATAAAGCTGCACACTGGGTTGTACGAAGGAAGTACTGCTGATTTTGAGACTTATCGTTCGTCACATCACATTCTGCTGAACGCCCGCAAGTCGAATATATGCGGTGACAGTGGTGGGCAATTTGATTTCCCTGAACGCCTGAACGGGATTAGCGGGTGCGGCATTTGGAGAACACTTTCAGCAGCGTCGGGATACCAGGCAGTTGACGAGCCAAACCTAATCGCCGTCCAGACGGTCTTCTATGCGAAAGCGCGGGTCATGCGCGGAACATCGTGGCACACTGTCTTAAGCTTGTTTCAGATGCAGTGGCCAGAACTATTGCGCGCTGCTGCGATTTGGCTGCCACCCCGGGCGCGTGGGCAATAAGCAGCCGGGCACGGCAAATCGTTCGTTGTCGTCCGGCGCGAAGCCCGTCTTGTCCATCCGCTCGCCGAGCCGGCCCGGGTATCTCAGTGACGGCACAAGGGCTAAACGGATGCGTGCGGGCTGGCTCGGTTGTTCAGGCGCACGCGGCCCAGCTTTGGCTCGACGGATCGCCGTCGAGCCGCGCTCAAGCTGATAGCGCGACGCATTGCCAATCGGGCCCGCAGGCAATAGGCTGAGCGGACCCCCGGGAGTTTCACGGAACGCGCCATGTTCGACGAGAACATCCCCTGCCCTTGCCAAAGTGGAATGCTAGTTAAAGATTGCGCATGTAAGGGCCGCGGATTTGTGCCCAAGTCCGTCATTAAGGCGCGAAAAAAGCTGTGGAAGCCCGGGCGTAGGCGTGGCTGCTATGCAAATGCGCTCGGCGACTGCGACGGTCCGATGACCGGCGAGCACCCATTTTCAGCCGCGGCGCTGCGCCTGCTGGCTGGGGACGACGGGCATCTTGGAATCAGTAATCAACCCGGGCAGCGGCAAGCGATCGACCGGACAGGAATCCAGAGCAAACGGATAAAGCACCAGATTTTATGCAAAGGCCACAATAATCGGTTGACCCAGCTCGATGAGCTTGGCACGAAGTTCGTAGTCGCGATTCAAAGGTGTCTGGCAAATTTACGTGAGCCGCCTGGCCCAGAGTTGCTTTTTTTATTCAATGGCGACGATCTCGAGCGCTGGATGCTAAAGGTGCTTTGCGGAGTGGCCTTTGCCAATAGACGCGACAACGTGCAGCTTCCAGGTGACTGGCACCCACCGCTGGAATGGCTACGGATAATCTTTGAAGGCGCACCATTCCCAGCACGGTGCGGCTTGTATGGCCACCACAAGGCTCTTAACTACCACGGCGCTGAAAATGCAATCTATGTTCATCCAATCTTCGGGGCCATTTGCCCTATCGATCCAACTGGAGTGCCAATACTTCGAGCAAAGTCTCGACAGCCAGTGGCATGCATTCTTTCATTCTTCAAGTGCGCCATGAGCTTATGTGTTTTTCCACCGACGCAGCGATTTATTCGCGACAACGCAGCGATCTTTAGACCTCCGAAGCAGACGTTCAGTCTACCAACCAATCGAGCGTCCATTTGGATGGGCTGGCGTTCACAGCCGCCTGAATCTGGCGTTAAGGTTTGCCATCGGAAAGAAATAGCGTATCCAACGGCCGGCTTGGTCGCGGGCAAACTTCGGCTTGAAGCCATGAGCAAGCGGAAGGCGCAGCGTCGCAAAAAGTAGACCGGTTGAGGTGCTGAAAACTCCATAATTCATCGCCGAAGTGCAGGTGCGCGGCTCGATCGCTGGGCGCAGCAAGAAGGTAAGCATGAGCCTTTGGCATCAAACGCTCGACCAGGTCACATTTGAGGACATCGAGGCCTTTTGTAAGCTAGGCCTGCCAGAAGGGCCGCGGCTCGACTACAAGTCAGCAATGCCCGCCGAGTTACAAAAGCTCGTCGCATCATTCGCGAATACGCTGGGCGGATTGATCCTGCTCGGCGTCGGCACTGACTCGCATAATCATCCTATCTGGCCAGCTGCAGGGATGCCGGCGGACCGTGGCATTAGCGAGCGTATCGTGCAGATCTGTCGCGACGCGATTTATCCGCCGGTGCTGCCAGAAATCAGCCCGATCATTCCAAACAATGGACAACACGGAACCGTGTTGGCGGTCGTTCGGGTTCGCGAGAGCCCAGACGCGCCGCACGCGATCGCCAACAGCACGCGGGTCTACATCCGAACGGGCGACGTGAACCATAAGTTCGAACTGGCGGACTTGCCGCGGCTCGGGCACCTGCTCGGCCGACGGAAGCGCCTCGAAAGTGACCGCGACGCTTTGGTCGAACGAGCCTTGATACGAGCTCGCCGGTTTGTGCAAAACGATGGACTCCGGCCGGCCGTCTGGGCTTCGGTCATCCCCATTTTCCCATGGCGTGAATTGTGCACGGAGCCGCAATGTGCCGCGATCCACTTCGTGGCGGGGTACGACGAAACTGTCGCGGCACCAGGTGGCTGCATTAGCCTGCGGAGTGCTCGTGGCCCCCAGGCGCCGCTTGGTTTCAGCTGCGCGGATTCGAAAGGTATGATCTTCGCGTATCAATCCCTTTTTGAAGATGAGCCGAGCCTTTATGACTGCACGCACCTCGCGCACAGAACGTACGAGGCGGCGCGGCGGTTCTTTAGCGATGCACGCGTGGAAAAACCAGGATGGCTTCGTTGTAGCATCGGTCTCGAAAACGTGGCTCGGTTACGGTTGGCGCTGCACAAGGGCGGCGGTCGGAGGTTTGGTTGCGAGTTTCCGGACGCTGAATTTTTCGCATTCCATGACTGCCCGTACGAGCAGCTCGCCGATGAACAATTCTTCGAGAACAAGACGCACAGTATCGAACTGCCGCTCTTTCGGACGCTGGCGCATGGGCTGGGTTTGCCGCTTCCGCCCTCGGCTTAATTGCGATTTTGTGCCGCGTTGGGGCCTCTGCCAGTGGCGACGGCCGAGCCAGCGGAATCATCGCCGTAAGTTCTGCTTCTGCATTGGCACCGCAGTCGCGTATCCTTTGGGCACGGTGGCACCGCCACGTTTGGGCTTTCCCCGCGAGAAACTTGCGCCAGCAAACGGTAACGCGCCGGCGCCGGTTGGTCAAAGTGCGACGGCTTGGAATGAGCCAGCATAGACGCGACGACTAATTCAATGCTGCCGGCCGCGCCCCACCCCACCGCTGCACGACAAGTAATGCAGCTCGAAGCACAGATGGTGCATCGCGTCGTAGGCGGTCGACGTCAGCCCGCGCAGCTTGTCGTCCGGAGTGAAGCCGTATTGTTCCATCCAGTCTCGTTCCCGACCGAGGAAACCCACCGTCGGCACGAGCGCCGCGCGAATGCAAGTGGACCGAACCGCAGCAGAAGGCGGCCGAGAAATGGCCGGCCAGGAATAAGCCGCAACGGCAGCCTCATGCTGCCCTGTCCGGCGTCGGCGCGCAATCGGGACCTTACCAGTAGCGCGACTGGAAAAATTGTCGGTAGCCAGTCTTGTGGCGTCAAGAATTGGCCGCTGTTACGGAAATCCCCGAGAACTTTGGTGCCGCACTGCCGACCGCCGGCAGGTAATCGAAAGCTCGAATTCGACGAAACTTACGTTGAAAGCGGGCGAAGGGATTCGAACCCTCGACATCCAGCTTGGGAAGCTAGCGCTCTACCAACTGAGCTACGCCCGCGCTCTTCCGCCCGTGCGGATTTGCAAAACGATTGGCGAGAGCCAGTTTAGTGCCGCTGGGGGCGT
>DASXEJ010000208.1 GCA_036490175.1 Pirellulales bacterium
CGTGGAGTAGGCCAGCACGCGCTTGATATCGACTGCGGTCGTGGCAATCGTGGCCGCCAGAAATAGTGTAATGGCGCCGACATAGGCGATCACCAACAGCACTTCCGGCACGAAGACCGGGTAGAACCGCCCAGTTAGGTAGACGCCCGCTGCCACCATCGTTGCCGAATGCACAAGCGCCGAGACAGGCGTCGGCCCTTCCATAGCGTCGGGCAACCAGACGTGTAGCGGGAATTGCGCGCTTTTGCCGATACAGCCGCAGAAGATTCCCAATCCGGCAACCACCAGCAGCCAATAGCCATGCCCCTCGTCCCGCAAGGACTCGATCTTTTCGTTCGTGCCATGCACGATGGCGGGAATGTCGGCCTTGGGCGCCGAGTCAATCGCCGACGATTTCACCATGCCGTCTGGCACAGTCAGCATGTGTTCGTGTGAGGCGGGGCGGACCGTGCTGAAGATGCCAGGAGCCTCACCCTCGATATCGCCGAAGGCAAACGTCCCCAGCGTGGCCCACAGTGCCATAAGTCCGATGATCATCCCAAAGTCGCCGACGCGATTGACGATGAACGCTTTGTTCGCCGCGTTCGAGGCACTCTTCCGCTCGATGTAAAAGCCGATCAAGAAATATGAGCAGATACCGACCAGCTCCCAGAAGACAAACACCATCAGGATGTTGCCGGCATATACCAGGCCCAACATGCTGAAGCAGAACAGCGACAGATACTGAAAGAACCGGTAGTATCGCCCTGGACGATGCAGATGGTGGCCGTCGGACAGCGTCACCTCATGATCGGTTACTTCGTGCAATTCGTCGTGCATGTAGCCCGACGCATAGAAGTGAATCAAAGTGGCGATCAGCGTCACCATCGAGAACATCAGTACGGTGAGCGAGTCGATGTAGTAACTGATGGAAAGCTTCAGCGCGCCGAACTGACCAAGGCTATACAAATCTTTCGTGTAGGCCTTGGGCGGGGCCGTCGGCAGACCATGCCCAGCATGCCCCGATTCATGGGCGGCCGCACCCTGTTCGCCATGCGCGGCGGCCGCATCGTCGTGCGCGGCGTCAGCGTCACCATGAGCGACGGCAGCGGCCGTATCTCGTGCTCCAAGATGCCCGAAATGCCAGATGCCAAAAGCCGTCAGCGACAACAAAAAAGAACCGAGAATCGCACCCGTGGCGATGTAGCTGGCAAAGAATCCGGCCTTGCCCATGCGCGGGCCGAATAGCGCGATCAGCGCGAACGATGCCAGCGGCAAAAGCCATGCCAGGCCAAGCAGCAGCGGTAGTGAATGGTCGGGTGACATCAGCCCTTCAGCTCATCCGCACGATCAACGTCGACCGTGGAATGGTTGTTGTAAAAGTTCAAGGTGATGGCCAAGGCCACGGCGGCCTCGGCCGCGGCCAGGACGATTACGAACAGGGAAATAAGTTGCCCGTCGAGTCCCAGCCGATACGAGGAATCGTGATTCAACAATTCGCTGCTAAAGGCGACGAAGTTGATGTTGGCCCCGTTCAGAACGAGTTCGATTCCCATCAAGATGCCCAACGCATTGCGCTTCACCGCCATGCACACGACGCCGGCAATAAACAGCACCGCGCCCACCACCAGGAAGTGCGAAACGCCGACCGGATGTGTTAGCAATTCCATGTTCGTCGCCACCAGGCACTTGATCGAAGTTTTTCGTTACGGTCTTTGGCAGGCCCACGTCTTGCAACGTGGCAATGTGTCAAGCTATGCGGCGCTACGCCTCGCGCTGCGGTTTGGCCCTGCGTTTCGTGCGCGCCAAATATGCCGCACCCACTAGCACCACTAGCAGATGTACGGAAACAAGCTCAAACGGCAACAGGTAGCCGGCCATGCCCGGTTTCAGATCCGCGCTGCCGGGTTGCAATCGATCGACCCGCGCCCCAAGCAAACCAAGACCGATATGGGTCGACGTTCTCGGTCGCCCTTCGCCGATCTGGTCCCCCTCGAAGGAAACGGCGGCTGCATCGTTCGCTGACTCGTGGGTGCCCACTTCCGAGACTTGGTGGATTTTGGCTGTCGCACCGCGTTCATCGGCGGCATGCTGATCGGCATGGGCGTCGACCGCCACAGTCGGCTGATTGCGCCACGCCACGACACTAAATGCCGCTGGCACCAGCAGCGCGGCCAAGCAGCCAGATAGCATCACGGCCACGATCCAGTCCCCACCGCCGGTGCGCATCGAAATAAACGGCCCTTGCGCGGTGAGCATGACGCCAAAGATCAACAGCACTAGCGTGCCGCCGACATAGATCATTAGCTGCATCGAGCCGACAAAATCGGCACCTGCTAGAAAGAACAAGCCTGACGTAGCGCCGAGCGACACGATCAGGCACAGCGCCATGCGGACGATGTTCGTGGCCACGACCACAGCCACGGCCGAGCCGCACGCCACCACGGCAAAGAGCAGGAAAAACAGTGAGTGCCAGTTAATCGCGTCCAAAGCTTACTTCCCTTCAGCCGCAGATTGCGTAAGCGCGACAAGACGACGATCCGCACGCGAGGCGTCTGCCACTCCTCCCTGCGGCGCCTTGGCCTCCGCGGGCTCGGCAGCGGTCGCATGCACGTAGCGGTACGCGTAGGGCATGGATCGCAATCCAACGCCGCCGGGCAGCAGGAACGTCCACAGCGTCGCACCGAGAAACATTACCGCCGCGATGGGCGTGCAGTATTTCAAACAGACTTGCATTACCTGGTCGATTCGCAGTCGAGGCAACGTCCACCGCACCCAAATCATGAACGTGACGCCAGCGACGCACTTGAATACAAAGTTAAACAATCCCAGCAGGTTGCCGATCCAGGCCAAAACAGGACCGTTTTCCGGCGTCAGGCCTAACATATGAACGATCGGTAGCGGGCCGTTCCAGCCTCCAAAGAACAGAATCGCCGCCAGTCCGCTTACCGCGAACATCGAGCCATATTCGGCCATGTAGAACGCCAGCCAGCGGAAGCCCGAATACTCGGTATGGAATCCGGCGACCAGTTCGCTTTCGGCCTCGGCCAGATCGAACGGGGCACGATTCACGCTGGCCGTCGCGCAGGTGAAGTAAACCCAAAACGTGATGAACGTAAACGGATCGTGGAAAACAAGCCAGTTGGTAAACAGGCCCTGCTGCATGTTGCCAATCTTGACGAGGTCCATCTGACCTGTGATCAAGACGGGAACCACTACGCACATGCCCAGCGGTACTTCGTAGCTAACGACTTGAGCCGCCTCGCGCATGGCGCCGAACAGCGACCACTTCGATGCCGAGGCATAGCCGGCCAGAATCACGCCGAACACCTCCAGACCCAACACGGCGAGGATGAAGAACACGCCGACATCGAGATCCTGCGCCACCCAACCGTTGGCAAACGGCAGCGCCAACAGGGCGGCGAACGAGGCGCAAAAGCTAACGTACGGGGCCAGCCGAAACAAAACCGCGTCGGCATCCTTGGGCCGCAAATCTTCTTTCGTAATGAGCTTCAAACCGTCGGCCAGCAACTGTAACCAACCGTACTTGCCACCGCAACGCGTGGGGCCGAGCCGATCCTGAATGCGGGCCGAGACCTTGCGTTCGACCCACACAAAAAACATGGCGCCAATAAAGGGCACCAAAAGCAGCAATCCGCACTGCAACAACCCGACCATCAAATAGGCGATCGGCTGCGGCAGGTAATTCGCCAGTGCTTCGGCCACCGTGTTGCTTCGTCCCGAGCGGAAAAAGCCGCTCAAATAAACCGCGGAACTTCAGCTGGCACGGCTCTCGCGCACCAGCGTAACTCTTTGGCGTGAAAAGAAGTCCCGTAAGATCGTGAAATATGGCACAAGGGCCGGGGTCTGTTCAAGCCCCCACCGCTCGATTTTCCCAGGCTGGCGAGACCACGACTCTGCCGGCCGGGCGCAGCCGAGAAATCCGGTCGACAATCTCCAGCTGGTGGCGGGAATCGGGGGTGGCCACGTGCAAGTCGCACAGAACCGTGTCGGCGCAAATCGTGCCGCAACGGCGCGCGACGATGGCGCATCAAACAACGGCGGTCTTACTAACGATCGATCTCGCCCATCACCACGTCCAGAGAGCCTACAATCGCCGGCACGTCGGCAATCAGGCAGCCACGGCACAACTCGTGGGTAACTGACAAGTTGCAGAAACTGCTGCTGCGGGCACGGACGCGCCAAGGTATCGACGTTCCATCACTGACGATATAGAAGCCCATTTGTCCGCGCGGCGCCTCGGTTTCGAGATAGGCCTCGCCTTTGGGCAGCTTCTCGGCCAGCTTGACGGGAATGCCGTAATCCCCCTTGGCCGTGCTGTAGCGGTCGATGGCCTGCCGCACCATGTCGATGGCCTGCATGACTTCCAGCATTCGCACGTAGAAACGATGCCAACAGTCTCCCAGGACGGCTTCGCGAGGGACGGCCGGGTAGTCGTGGTCGCGCGGATAATGGCCGTCGCGTTCGACAATGACCTCGAAGGCATAGCCGTCGTACATGGCGGTATAACGATCCTCGCCGTCGCGGCGCAAGTCGTGATCCACCCCGCTGCCCCGCAGCACCGGGCCGGTGCAACCGTAGTCGATTGCCATCTCCGGCGTCAGAATGCCCAATCCGGCCGTGCGTTTGATGAAGATCGCGTTCGTCGTGAGCAGCGTATGGCACTCGGCGATGACCGGCTCGAGCTGATCGAGGAACTCGGCACATTGCTTCAGCCAGCCCGAGGGAAGGTCATGTGTAGCCCCGCCGACCGTCAAGTAGCTGTAGGTCAGTCGTGCGCCACAAGCCAACTCGAACAAATCGAGAATCTTTTCCCGTTCGCGGAAGGCATACAGGAACGGGCTGAACGTGCCTAAATCGAGCCCGTAAGCCCCCATGCCTACCAGATGGCTGGCAATGCGGTTCATCTCGACAATGATCACGCGCAGATGGCGGGCCTTGTCCGACAATTGGTGCTTGAGCAGCTTCTCGACGGTCATTGCCCAGCCGAGATTCATGTTCATGCCGGCCAGATAATCCATCCGGTCCGTGTACGGAATAAATTGACGCGGCGTCAGATTCTCGCCGATCTTCTCCGCGCAACGGTGCAGATAGCCGATATGGGGCGTGCATTCCGATACCACTTCCCCATCCGTACGCAGCACCAATCGCAACACGCCGTGCGTGCTGGGATGTTGTGGGCCCATATTCACCAACATTTCGTCGGTGCGTACGTCGAATTCAATGACGCGAGGATCGTCGAGATGCGTGGCCATGACTGTTTCGTTCTATGCCGGTGGCGAACAAGATATATATTCAGCGCCCGCGAATGCCCTGGTACTCGAGCGGCATTTCGTAATCCTTGCGGAGCGGATGGCCCACCCAATCCTCTGGGCACAGGATGCGCCGCAAGATGGGATGGCCAATGAAGCGGACACCGCTCAGATCGTAGACCTCGCGCTCGTGCCAGTCCGCCGTGCTCCACACGGACGTGACCGAGGGGATTTCCGGCAGTTGGCCCGGTTCATCGTTCTGCCAGCGTGGCAACATTGCCTTTAACACAAGGCTGGACTTGTTGGGTATGCTCCACAGATGGTAGACGAGTTCCAGATGCGGCGTGAAGCTCGCCTTGGCGGCTTTCTTGGGATCTGGCTCGAAGTAATCCACGGCCGTGATGCAGTTGAGCAGATTGAAACGCAAATCCGGCTCATCGCGCAGATAACGCCCCACTTCGGCAATCGCCTGCGGCGCAACTTCGATCCAAGGATCGATTGCTTCCAGGTTGGCGCCCGTGATAAGGTCGCCGAATCGCTTCTTCAGTCGGTCCAAAAATGCTTGACCGCTCATTTCAACTCGCTAACTGGCAGAAAGGGCAATGTTCGATATTGATCTAGGGGGCGAAATGCCGCCCCGCGCACATGGTCTTGGCAAAACTGGTCACGCCAGCGCCGGCTCTTCTTCCTCGACGATAGTGCGACTGCCCGCCCCGGCGCGGCCCCGTTCCAGACTCAGTGCCCTTACCCAATCCAGATCGCCACGCCGCCACACATAGGCGAAGCCGACCAACAGCACGGCAAAGAAGACTAGAATGTCGGCAATTGACATTAGCGCCAGGGCACGAGCCGTCTGCGCAACTTGTGCCGCATCGGCCGGTGCAGGACGAGACTCAACCGGTACGTCAAGCTCGTCATAAACCGCCACGATCGGCGCGCTGAGAGCATTCTTTTCCTTCATGATCCGCACCTCGGCCGGACCGCTCACGGCGGGGTCCATCAAGTGCGTCGACTTGCCGAACACTGTGGCCCACGGAAAGAAGAACGCGACCTCCACATCAAAAATGATGAACAGCAGCGCGACGACGTAGAACCGTAAATCGAATTGCACGAAGCTGGAGCCGATCGCGGGTTCTCCGCACTCATAGACTTGCAGCTTCTCGACCGACGGAGCATTGGGCCGAATGAACCGACCCATCACCAGATGGATGAACAGGAAAAAGAAGCCAAAGCCAAAGAACAAGGCCAGGTAGCCAGCGATCAGAGTCGGCGACATGTCGCGAAACCATCAAGGTAAGAGGCGGACCCGAAGGATCTCCACAAACCAAGGATTCTAGGTCAACCAGCCCCTTTTGCAACCCTGCTGTCTTGGCGTAAACGCATCCGGCCCTTAACACCGTGCCGGCCGAATGCCAAGATCGCGCTCAATGGTCCAACCATACGACGGGCCGAGTCATCCTCACGCCTTCAAGATGGCGCCCACGGCGGCCGGATCGAATTTGTCCGGCCAGCGCGTCCGCGCGTCATAGATCGCGCGGTGGAATTGGGCTCCTTCGAGGTCGGCGCCCGTCAGGTCTGCCCCCAGAAGCAAGACCCCTTCCATCAAGGCACCACGCAGATCCGCCTGAAATAGGCTCGCACGCCGCAGGCTGGCCTCGCTGAGATCGCAATGCGCGAGCGACGCCGAGATAAGCATGGCGCAACTCAAATTGGTCCGCACCAGACGGGCATGGCTAAGATCGGCAGCCGCCAGGTTGGTGAACGACAGATCGGCGTCGGAAAAGTCGGAATTCTTTAGAGCGGCGCGTGTGAGAACCAAGCCCGACATGGCCGCGCAGCACAAAGAAAGGCCTGACAAGTTCACCTTGTCGAGGTCCCGCGCGTCGATTTGGTGCAAGATTGCACCGGTGGTCTTGTGCTTGATATCGATCAGTGCCGTCCTCCACGCCCTACAGGCACGGCTACATACCTACGATTCACCGCCCGGAGAAGGTCCTACTAGAATACTGTACGAGATTCCTTTGCAACTGTCCCCGCACCGGGTCATTGCAGCAAGAATAGATTGACCGTACCACCGATGGCGCACAGCAAGAAGCGCTGAAAATGGCGCGGCCGCGTGACGGAACGTCAGCCGTCCATGGTATCCGTTGTCGACGATGCGCCGGTCGCGGCGCTGGCCGTCAGGGGCTGGCGCCCCCGAAAGCCGGCATCCAAGTCGTGCCAATGCAGGACTTCAGGCTCGCCCAGCTTCCAACAGAGATAGATTGGCCGGCCGTCCAGAATAGCTGGAAAATCAACGAGTCCCTCGGGGCCATTCTTCGGCTCGACACCCAATTGACGAAGCTCTTCGACGTATTCCTGCAGGCGCTGGCTGTCCTTCTCCAGCTCTTCCTCAATTTGAGAGAGCTCCTCGCCGTACGGGTCTTGCACGCCCCGCTCACGGCCGGCCAACAACAAGGACAGCCGCTCGCGGCGGTCGACGACATCACGAGAAAGCGCGGCCAGGTCCGTTACGATCGCCCGCACCAACGGCAACGAGGCATTTGCCGACTCGACCGTAAAGGTCTTCCGCACCTCGGATAGGTCGTCCGTCATCACTGGCCTCTCAATGTTCCGACCGCTCACTGGTTGGGACCGCCATGCACGGGATCCGCGATCACTTTCGAGTTTGCCACGGCCGTGGGGTTCAGTGTTGCGCGACCCCAGGCCACATCCACCGGCAAACGCGAGAAGTCCACGATGCAGCCATCCCGACTGTAACAACTCAGATCGTGCGTCGCGCCCATGAAAATGCAGTCCACGGGGCACGGATCGACGCATAACGCACAGAACATGCACTTCGAGTAGTCAATCGTGAAGCCCGTGACTTTAAAACCCTTGCCATGCGTCACGCGCTCTTTACCAATATAGATGCAGTCGACAGGGCATGCCTTCGCACATTGGTCGCAGGCAATGCAAGTCGTCAAGTCGTAGCGATGAAAGCCCCGATAGCGCGGCGCCACGGGAACCGGCAATTCCGGGTATTCAAAACGCTCGGTGAACGTCTTGCGCTGTGGGTCATAGGTGACCAGCCAGTAGCGCATCGTGACCCACAAACCGTTGACAACGGTAAAAACCGCGTTTCGAATATTCCGCAGCCAGTCCAACATACGTAAAAGCAACCCGCTGTGGTTAGGCTCGCGCGATGGTTTGGCATCTTGCCGAGGCAACGACGAGGTGTTGGGCGCGCTTCCAACAGCTTTCTGTCTCGGTACGTTTCAAATTATAGACACGTCGACCTCTGCCGCAAGCGACGTCCGGCCGACGTGCCTTATCGATCAGGGTTTCGGCGTAGCGCCGCGCCGATTCCGATTTGGTCTCCCGCGCAACTTCAATCAGTTCCGCGGCTGCCAAGGCGACGATCTGAGTGCCAAGCCGATGTGGTCGACCGCTCGAATCCTTGATGGTGACACGTTCCCCACGATGTTTCAATTCTTTGGGGGCATCGACACAGGCGGGAAGTCCACGCATTGCAAACCCCCTGCGAACAAAAGATTCCACGGCCACTGGCACGGCAGAGCGATTGGTCTTGTCGAACTGACCACTCCTCGCCTGCCAGACACTATGCCTAGGCCGCGCGCCGTGCGTGTGCAAGGTTGCGACAGTTGGTTCCCAGAAGGACTCGGCAATCCGGCGGAGAAAAACCTCGAACTGCGCGCTTAACCCATTCCTGTATAAGTGGTTAAATCACACCATCTCGACACGCCCCGCTTTCGTCCCCTGCCGCAACGAGGACGCCAGGTAACGAATGGCATGCCAAAAGCCGCAAAAGTGCGAAAAAAATCTTGTCCGGCCGTTACGATCGCTTGACTCCTTCTCG
This sequence comes from Pirellulales bacterium, assembly GCA_036490175.1. Taxonomy (NCBI): domain Bacteria; kingdom Pseudomonadati; phylum Planctomycetota; class Planctomycetia; order Pirellulales; species Pirellulales bacterium. The sequence goes on from DASXEJ010000208.1 coordinate 9,112, forward strand.
GGGCCACGTAGAGTGAATTGAGGTATATCACCTGGGTGATGTACGGAAGTTGACTCTATTTGTCGGTTTCCGTGATCGTGCGCCAGCATGATCGCAGACCAAAAACAAGGAAGTCGCTCCCCCCAGGGAAGCTTTTTCAAGCGAAGGAACGTCCGATGTTGGTCTTATCGCGGAAAAAGAACGAGAGTATCGTCATCAACGATGACATTACGATCGTTGTCGTCGAGATCCGGGGGGATAAGGTGCGGCTGGGAGTCGAAGCTCCTAAAGAAGTGCCGGTGCATCGTAGCGAGGTCTATCAAGCCATCCATCGCAACGACTCGCTGGAGAAGCCCACCGCCAAACCCGACGTTGCTGGTGCCGAACCCGCGGCCGAAGCATAATCTTGCGAGCCGCAGTGCTGCAGGATTTCTTCTGAACGCTCAGAGCCGATCGATGGCCGGGCCCGATAGGCCGCTCGCATTCCTTCGAGCGATGTCTGGAAGTTGACTTACACACGCCTCTGCGGCATCGCGCCGGGTGCCTGATCGCTGAGCCCGTCTTGTGGCGGTTAGAAGCCGCTCACGCTTTTGTCAGCACCGCCTCAATGGCGCCGCACATTCCGTTCGCTACTTGACGGCCTTAGGCGGATGCGATTATACAGCCATCTGGGTATCCGTACGGTGCCCGAAAGTGCGGCCCCGTCGTCTAGCCGGCCTAGGACACAGGCCTTTCACGCCTGCAACACGGGTTCGAATCCCGTCGGGGTCATTGGTGCGCAGCGTTCAAAATCTTGGGATCTTTGCGCGCAGCTGGTAAGAATAACCAGGGGATTTGGTGCGACCACTGTTGCGGTCGTCAACCATTCCAGGGCTATGCCGCGTGCCGGTCTTAGCATGTGGGGTTTTCATCTGGCTAATTCGCGGGCCGAGCACGTTTCCGCGTTTTTGCCGGCACTCCGCACAGCCTCCTACTCTTCAGTCGCTCAAGCCAGCGATTCGCTCAGCTTTTTATAGTAGCGATGGGGGTCGATGTGGACTTTGACGCTGCCCAACCTTTCGACGCCCTGCTGATTGTTTCCTTTGGCGGGCCAGAGCAACCTGCCGACGTCATTCCTTTCTTGGAAAATGTGCTGCGCGGCAAACACGTCCCGCACGAGCGGATGTTGGAAGTTGCCGAACATTACCGGCAATTTGGCGGCAAGAGCCCGATCAACGATCAGAATCGCGAGCTGATCAGGGCGCTCAAGCGGGAATTGGAGCGGCAGGGTCCGCATGTGCCCATCTATTGGGGCAACCGGAACTGGCACCCAATGCTCCCTGACACGCTACGTAAAATGGCGCAGGACGGCATTCGGCACGCGCTCGCCTTTTTCACGTCGGCCTACAGCTCCTATTCGGGCTGCCGCCAATACCGCGAGAACATCGATCAAGCTCAGCGCGAAACAGGGCCCGAAGCCCCGCGCATCGAGAAACTGCGCGTCTTCTTTAATCATCCCCTCTTTATCGAAACGATGATCGATCGCGTGGCCGCGGCGCTAGCGCTCATCCCGGCCGAGCGACGTTCGTGTACATTCCTGATTTTTACGGCCCACAGCATTCCCCTGGCGATGGCCACCAATTGCGACTACGAGGCGCAGTTGCGCGAGGCCTGCGGGCTGGTTTCCAGGGCGTTCCCAGGCCACTCCTGGTGGCTGACTTATCAAAGCCGCAGCGGTCCGCCGTCTCAACCCTGGCTCGAACCGGATGTGGGTGATGCGCTGCGCGAATTGGCGCGCCAGGGCACACGCGATGTCATTGTTGTTCCGATCGGCTTCATCTCGGACCATCTGGAAGTGATCTATGATCTCGACACGGAAGCCAAGAAGATCAGCCAGGAATTGGGACTGAACATGGTCCGCGCCGCGACCGCCGGAACCGATCCGAGATTAATAAGCATGATTCGCGAATTAATTCTGGAGCGACTCGAGCCGGGGCGCGAACGCCGAGCCTTGGGGACGCTGGGTCCCAGCCATGATATTTGCCCGGCAGATTGTTGCATGCCACCGCGACGCGGCTGATAGTAACGGCAGCTGCTGGTCGCTTCAGCGCGATTGCTCTTAATGAACCCATCCACTTGCGATCGCCGCATTCCGCCATGACGTCGCGCACGCGTCCCTCGTTCTAGCAACCTGATTTTCCGGCTGGGTTAGTAAAATGGCTGACGAAGAGCATTTCCGAAAACTCGAACGGATGTACGTCCGCGCGCCCGGCAACGATTACTACGCACCGCGACTGACGATCTCGCACGGCGCCACCGAACTTGTGATCCCGATTGATCGGCGGTTTTATCACAGTGCCGGTGCGGCTCACGGTTCGGTCTACTTCAAAGCGCTCGATGACGCCGCGTTCTTCGCCGTGAATTCGCTTGTCGAGGATGTGTTCGTATTGACCGTCACGTTCACAACCTATTTGACTGGCCCCATCTCGGACGGGGCGATGCACGCCCGGGGTCGGGTTGTCCACGCAGCGAAGAGCTTCTTCGTGGCCGAAAGCGTGGTCTGCGACACGGCCGGCCACGAAATTGGTCGCGGTAGCGGTACCTTCACCCGCAGCCGTGTCCAGCTCGCCCCCGAGATCGGCTATCACTAAGACGGAGTAGGGCGGGGCGACGGACAAACCCCCTGACGAAAACCTCCTCACCCGCTTCGTCTCAAGTCCCGCCCCCAGTCCGGCCGATTGGGCTGATGGACGGATTGTGCCATTTGCGGTGAGTTTGACGGCGACACCTGCCAGCACTGCTGGCAGCCACCCCTATAGATGCTCGACAGTCATCGCTTTGTTGAATGTCACCTCAGACGACGCAGTGTCCAACTCAACCCAAGTGGCCTCCAAAAACTGAGTCAAAAGCTCTTCGAATTGACCCGTTCGTGCCGTGCCGAGTATCCTGCCGCTCCGAGGTTGCACCGGTGACCGGCATTAAGTTTGTGCTGCTACAACAGATCGTAGAATTGCCCGCGCCAGGGAAGGTCGGGGCGTCATGAGTTTTTTAGCGATTACATGGCTCGTTCTGGCCGCTTGCGCCATGGCGCAAGTGCTGCTGCTAACGTTGCAAACGTACGAGCATCGCCGTTTCGCCCGCAGCCGACTCCGCAACGCCCGGACCACGGCCATGCATGCGCGCATTCGGTTGTTGGCGCCGTGCAAAGGGGTCGACGTTGGCCTGGCAGACAATCTGCGGCCGCTGCTCGCGCAAGATTATCCAAACTATGAGGTCGTTTTCATCGTCGAGAGCGCCGACGATCCGGCCTGCAACACCATTCGACAACTGATGGTCGAGAGTCGCAGCGTTCCTGTCCGGCTGCTGATCTCTGGCAAAGCCGTCGAAACGGGCCAGAAGGTGCATAACCTGCTGGCTGGCACGGCCGACTTGCCGACCGATGTCGAGATCCTGGCGTTTGTCGATTCCGACGCCCGTCCGCATCCGGCCTGGTTGCGATTGCTAGTGCAACGCCTCGATGCGCCGGGTGCGGCCGCCGCGACCGGTTATCGCTGGTTCGTTCCCACGCGGCCATCACTCGCCGCTTACATTCAATATTCGATCAACGCCTGCGCCGCGGTGATGTACCGTGCCGACGCCCGCAGACTTGTGTGGGGCGGCTCGTGGGCGATTCGCCGTGACAAGTTCGAGGAATGCGGCCTCCGCGCCGCCTGGCATGGCACGCTCAGCGACGACCTGGTGGCCTCGCGTGTCCTGCGCAAAGCGCGGATGCGTGTCGAGTTCGAACCGGCCTGCATGCTGCCGTCCCCTTTGGAACTCGATGTCGGCCAGATGTTCGAGTTTTTGCGGCGCCAGTATATCGTGGGCCGCACGTATGCCGTCCGTAACTGGACCCTGGGGTTCGCGGCGATTGTTACGACAGCCGTTGCCTTTTGGGCAGGACTGGCGGCGATCGGAGTCGGGCTAATTGTGGGAGCCAACTGGACTTGGATCCCCGCACTGTTCTGCTGCTCGTGGTATGTGCTCAACGTCGCGCGTGGGTACATGCGGCGTGCTACGGCGCGTACTTATTTCGCCGATCGATTCCCAGTGCTCGCCCGCGCATGCTTGTTCGACGCGTGGTGTATCCCCCTCACGGCCCTGGTCAATGCCAGCGCCATGGTGGCGGCAGCCCTCGGCTCGCGGATTACCTGGCGCGGAAACACCTACCGAATCTATCAGGGCGGACGAATTAGCGTCATCAATCCCGCGCGGATCGATTTGCCGCATGGCGTGCGCATCGATCGGGCTCAAGAGGTCTTTGATCTCTTTCAGTCCAAGCCGCGCGAGCAAAACAAGAAGTTCGTATAAGTCGGAGAATCTGTCATGCATGTTGTCCTGTGGGATACGCGCGAACTCGACGTCGCAAAGGATTTCGCCGGTGGGTTTGGCGTCGGCCAATATCACGGCCAGGGCGGCTTCCGCGGCCGCATGATCCGTTGGGCCTATAAACGCGATCGACGGCCGGTGGCGCTCAACTTTGCTTATCTGGCCGCTATCTTCCGCCGGCTCGGGCACACGGTTGAGTACGTCGAAGACCACGCTCCCACAGGCGCCGACTTGTACGTCTTCAACCCCTCGCTCATTACCCTCCACTTAGAGATCGCGGCTATCCGCGAGGTGTTGGCCAAGAACCCTCGCGCGAAAGTATTCGTCATCGGATTGGTAGGTTACGCAATACCTGAAGCTTTTAAAGATTTGGACGTGACGATCGTCCGCGGCGAACCCGAGCAATTGCTGTGGAAACTCGACGATGTGCTCGCCGACACGACGGGCACCGTCGACGTGGGAAGTGTGCGCGAGTTAGATCACTTGCCCTTTCCGGACTGGTCGCCGTTTGATCCGGGCAAGTTCCGCATCGGATACGACTTCACGCGGTTTCCGACAGGCTTGATTCAGCAAAGCCGCGGTTGCACATTTTCCTGCAATTATTGCCCGTATATTATCGTGGAAAACTCGACGCGATTCCGCACGCCTGAAAGTGTGTTCGAGGAACTACGGCACGGCATGCAGACGTACGGCTTCCGGTCGTTCAAATTCCGGGATCCGCTTTTTGGTTTGGATCGCAAGCGCGTGTTGCGATTGGCAGAGCTGATCGGCAAACTGCCCCGCAAGATCGAATTCTCCATCGAAAGCCGGATCGATTTGCTCCGACCGGAGACGCTGCGCGTCCTGCGCGAAGTGGGACTGACAAGTATCACGGTGGGCATTGAAACGCCCGACGAAGGAACGCTCAAGCAGTACAAACGGGCCCCGATCAAGGACGACAAGCAGCGCGATTTCGTCACGCTTTGCCGAGGGCTGGGAATTCGCACCGTAGCCGGTTTCATGATCGGCTTCCCGGGCGATACGGTCGACTCGATCCGCCACGTGTTGGCCTACGCCAAGTCAGCCAACCCGACCTACGCCAATTTCAACATTGTCACTCCCTATCCCGGCACCGAGTTCTTCCAACAGGTGAAGGATCAGATCGCGGATTTCGACTTCACCAAGTACAACGTCTACACGCCGGTAATGAAGTACGAACACCTAACGCCGGAACAAGTGCAATTCTGGCATGCCAAGTGTTTCATGCGGTTCTTCTTCCGCTGGGAATGGCTCACCAGCAACGCGCATCTGCTGTGGCCCAAGCTGGGCTTGCTAGGCGTGGGACGCAAATACGCGAAGCAGGCAGCGGCCATGGTCCCGGTCTCTCAGCCGCTCGAACAGGCAAAGCCTGCGGGGCTGCCGATCCTGGACAAGGCTCGCGAATTGCGCGCCGATCAGCCGCATAGGCACTCCACGACCGATAAGCCGGCCGGCACCAAGAGACCTTCGTAGACCCGGCTTAGCGCACCACGATCACATGCCACTTGCCAGGACCGTGTACGCCGGTCGTGAGCGTCATTTCGATATCGCCCGTCTTGCTGGGGCCGGTGATCATCGCCAAATTGCTGGGCAAGTTGTCGTAACCAGCCCGACGCAGCTCGGCGAACAAATCGAACAAATCAGGCAGGATCTGCGCTCGTTCGACGATCGCCACGTGTACCGGGGGCAGCAAGCTCGCCAATCGTTCTTGGCCACGCTGCGCGATCATGACCAGACTGCCGGTCTCGGCAATGGCGAAACTAGCACTTGTGATGCCGATGTCGGCAGCCAACATACTTTTACGCCGCGCATCGTACGACAGCGCCGCAAGCGACTGACTATTGCTCTGCGCGATCTTGCGTTCGGCGAGCAATTCGTCGAGTTGCAATCGGTCGAGCAGCGGATGTTGCCAACAAAAGGCGCTGCGCGGCCGATAAAGCTCCAGCAGCGCGCCTAAAGCCGTCCGTGCAGCCGCCAAATCGTCTACAACCGTCGCCTGACCTCCTACGGCGGCAATCTCGTGCGCCAGGCACACTGCCAGATCGCCCCCTCCGCCAACATATCCGGCCCCGTCAGGGATATCTGCGTTTACATCGACACGATAGGCGCGCCCCGCGGCCGCCGCAGTGCGAACGCGGGTCAGAAACTCCTCGCGGTTCAAAGCGGGCCCCCGTTCTGCTCGCTATCCCACCAATCGCGGAATCGAGTAGGCGCCGGTGCGGGAAAATCCCGGCTCGCGGTCCAGCCATTCAAGCCGCCAGGCAGTCGCGACATCCAGCCACTCGACCACAGTCGCCCCGCCGTGCGTGTCGCTAGCCAGGTCGCCAGGCGATAGAGCCGGGGGCTGCGCATCGCGCGGGCCCAAAGTCGATAGGCCAACGATTCGATCCAGCCCAGCTCGCCCGACTCGTGGTGCAATTGCTCGCGCAACTGAATCAACATCTCGGGAATTGCGATTTTTACGGGGCATGCCGCCTGGCACGCTCCACACAAGCTCGAGGCGTGCGGTAGATGCCGGTTGGCCGCCAAACCATCGTACAGCGGCGTCAAGACGGCTCCGATCGGTCCGGAGTAGACACCACCGTAAGCGTGCCCGCCGATATTGCGATAGATCGGGCAGGCGTTCAGGCAAGCGCCGCAGCGAATACAGAACAAGCTCTCGCGCAATGGCCCGCCAAGGATCCGCGTGCGGCCATTGTCCAACAGAACCAGGTGAAACTCCTCGGGGCCATCTAATTCCTCTGCGCGCCGTGCACCGGTAATCATCGAAGTGTAAATCGAAAGCTTTTGACCCGTCGCCGCACGGGGTAGTATCTTGAGAAACACCGGCAGATCGTCGAGCCTTGGAATTACCTTTTCGATTCCTAGCAGCGCGATATGAATGCGCGGCATCGCGGTCGAGAGGCGGATGTTCCCTTCGTTCTCTACCAGCACAATGGTGCCCGTCTCGGCGATGGCAAAATTCGCGCCTGTAATGCCCGCGTCCGCCGTGGCAAAGCCACTGCGCAAACGTTCGCGAGCAAAAGCCGCCAGTTGCGTGGCATCCTCGGGCAATTGCCGCCCCGCGACCGGACTGAGAATCTTGGATACGTCGCTCGCCCGTAAATGCATGGCCGGCGCAACCAGGTGCGACGGGCGCTGCCCGGCCACCTGAATGATGTATTCTCCGAAATCGGTCTCGATCGGCTCGATGCCAGCCGCCTCGAGCGCCGGATTCAAATGCACCTCTTCCGAGGTCATCGACTTGCTCTTCACGACCCGTTTGGCGCCTCGATCTCGCAGGATGCCGACGATGATCTCGCAGGCGTCGTCCCCATCGGCGGCAAAATGGACTTGGCCACCGCGTTTCAAAACGTTGGCCTCGAGCGTTTCCAGATGCTTGTCGAGATCGGCTAACGTGGCGTCCTTGATCGCCCGGGCCTTATCGCGCATCAAACTCGAATCGGCAAAGGCCTCGAAGGCTTCGCGATTACGCTGCCCCAGGGACGTTCCCAATAGCGAGAGCGAAGATTGCAGGCTGGCATTGGCCATCGCCAATCGGCTGGCGGCCAGAAACTCGTGATGCTCGTGTTTGGCGTAATCAGAGTCTGTTGTCATCGCACGATTTTTTTCAGGATATTGCGCCCGTGGAGCATCCAATGGCATCCGCGGCCGACCATGTCATGGCGCGAAGGGCGTCCAACCGCCTGCCAGCAAGCGTAACAGAATCGTTATGGCGGGGGCCAGGCCCACGACGGATGAGAAAACCACGATCCCCTGGGGCGGAGCAATACGGCGTGTCCTTAAGACCACGACCATCAATCCCACCGAGACCGTGCCGACGACCAGCGCTGCGAACATGAGCATTAGCGCCAGAATTTGAATCCGCCTGGCTGCACCGTCAAACGCCAGCAGGTATCCACGCGCCGCGATAAAGCCCAGTTCGCAGACCAGGGCCGTCATTACCGACAACATCCAGCCCACGGTCAGCGTTTCCACAGCCGGAGGCTCTGACGCCATCGGTGGCGCAACGGGGCGTGACTTGCGTTTCGACATGCGTATATTGTTGCGGCGATGGAATTCTTGACAACACCCGCCGCGCGTGAACGGATCGGGCCGCCTGTCGTCGTAATCGAAAAGCATTATCACCTAAATGGCTTTTGGCAAGGTTACGGCGCCACGACATCATCTCGGTCGAACACCGTTCCGTTCGTGTCCAACAGCATCCAGCCGAGCGACCCGACGACGTAGATGCCGGCCACGAATGCCGGCACCCATTCCCAGCGCCCGGTTCGTTCGACCAGAATACCGACCACCACAGGAAAGGCCGCCGCGCCGATGTTGCCAGACATGTTCATGATGCTGAAAACGGTGGGGACATGGCGACCTCCCATATCAATCGTAATAGCGTAAGCCACCGGCCCGGCGATCGCGCCAAATAGTGCCGCGGCTGCGATCAAGACTGTGACAATCTTGGTGTTAGGCGCATAGCCGGCAGCCAGGAAAAAACTCGCACAAGTCAGCATTGTGACGATGGCCGTTATCTTACGGCTGCCGCGGCGGCTGCCCGTGCGTGCCAGCAGCCAATCGGAGAATGCGCCGCCGCCGACTGAGCCCACCACCACCGCCACCAGCGCAACGCTGGTCAGCGCGCCGGCTGTCTCGATCGACGCGCCGTACACCTTTTGCAAATATTTGGGAAACCAGCTGGCAAAGAGTGCGTAGCCGGCGGCGCGAAAAAATTGCTGCCACGCGATCAACCACATCGCTTTGCTACGCGCCAGCGCCAACCACGGGGTCGGTTCCGTCGGCAATGTCTCCCGCTGGTGCACAGGCAACGCGCCGGATTCCGATCCGCGGATCGTGGCCAGCTCGGCCATGCTCACGCTGCGATGCTCTTCAGGGTGATTGCGAAACCACAGGTAAAACCCCACGGCCCACACGATTCCCGGCAAGCCGATCATCACGTAGACGGCGCGCCAGCCGAGGAACTGATCCTGCAACAGCCAGCCCCCCAGGGCGAGCGCGCCCGCCCCGCCGGCCGACATGAATCCTGTCAGCTGGCCGCTCGCAACGGCTCGCTCGGTGCGAGGAAACCAATGGGCGATCGACGAAGTAGCCGCGGGGAAAATGCCAGCCTGCGCGGCCCCAGCGGCCAATCGCAGCACCAAAAGTGTCACTAGCCCAATGGCCGCCCCAGTGCACGTGGCGGCCAGCGAGCAACCGGCGACAACGAACGCCAGCGCCGCGCGACTTCCCCAACGACTCGCTAACCAGCCGCCAGGAATCTGAAACACGGCGTAGGTGATAAAAAACGCGCCCAACACCCAGCCCATCGATTCGTCCGACAGCGCCAGCTCGCCTTGCACGAGCGTGGCGCATAACCCCAATAGCATGCGTTGGCCATAGGCCAGTGCCGCAGCCAGGCATAACCAGCCCAACACCAGATAACGGACCGGCAGCGAGAAGCTTGTATCGGGCTGTGGCGTCGTGGCGTCGGATTTCATGCCGTGCATCATAGAACCGTCGAACCGCCACCGCGCCCTGGCACAGCCGAGGATTTTCCAATTATTGAAACTCTCGAACGGCGTACCCCACGTCTTTAACGACCATCAGCGCCGTATCCATGACAGAATATAAAATGTCGTAAATGCGCCGGAACGCCGTCTCTGCGTAACGGTGGCATTATAGGATGGCCCCCGGTAGATCGCGCGGCCTACCCCGACGCACATTCGATCACCTCGTACTCTTGGTTCTCGCTGACGGCAATGCTAGGCTCGTGCGTGCTGAAGGGATGTACCCGTGGCGCAAACGCACAACTCCCGGAACGCAGTCGTCCACGGTCCCTCGGATTCACTTTTTTCTCACCTACGGTCAATCGAAAACAACCCGCAACGACCGTCCACAAACAATCGCAAGCGGCCCAACCACGAAAGTTGCCAACAGCCGCAATCCGGTCACCTCGGTTACATTATGCACCCCGCCATGAAGATCACAGCTATCGAGACGCACGTCTGTCACGCCCGCATGCGGAATTGGATATTCGTCAAGGTGCTCACCGATCAGCCGGGGCTATGGGGTTGGGGCGAGGCCACGCTGGAATGGCACACACGCAGCGTCGTGGGCGCGATCGAAGACGTCGCTCAACTGCTCATCGGCGAAGATCCCACGCGGATCGAATATCTCTGGCAAATGATGTTCCGCCAACATTTTTGGCATGCCAACGGCGCCGTTCGCGGCACCGCGATTAGTGGCATCGATATCGCGCTGTGGGACATCCTAGGCAAGATTCATGGTGTTCCCTGTCACAAATTATGGGGCGGGCCCGTGCGGGACTACATTCGCACATATTGCCATCTCGGCGGCGGTCGCATGGAGGACATGTACGACGGGGATCCGGCCGATGCCGCGCGATTTGCCGACTTGGCCGCCAAAGCCGTCGACGAAGGCTTCACGGCCATGAAGACCATGGCCGTGCCCGAGACCATGCCGCTGGAGGGCTTGAAACCGATCCGTTACGCCGAAGCCTGCGTTCGTGCCATGCGCGAGGCCGTGGGAGACGGCATCGACCTGATGGTCGATTGCCACGCCAGGCCGTCGCCGCGAATGGGTCTGCTGTTCGCCAAGGCACTCGAACCGTACGAACTTTACTGGTTCGAAGAGCCATGTTGGCCCGAGCGCGTCGACGACATGGCCGACATCCAGCGGGCCGTGCGCACGCCAATTGCCACCGGCGAGCGATTGATCGGCGTACACGCGTTTCGCGAATTCTTCGAGAAGCGGGCCTTCAGCGTGGCCCAGCCTGACATCACTCACACTGGCGGCCTGACCGAGTCGCGTCGCATCGCGGCGTTGGCCGAGACCTACCGCGTGGCGCTCGCCCCCCACAATCCACAAGGCCCGGTAAGCACCGCAGCCTCGTTGGAATTCGGCTTCGCTACGCCCAGCTATATCATCTGCGAAGCAGTGCATCTCGACGTGCCCTGGCGGCAAGAGGTGGTCAGCGAGGGATTCACTGTCGAACGGGCTGGACGCATCGTCCGTCCCAATACCCGTCCAGGTTTGGGTATCGAGATCAACGAGACCGAAGTGAAAAAACACCCCTTCCAGCAAGAGCTACAGCAACGGACATTTCACGCCGATGGCAGCGTAGGCGATTGGTGAGGAATGAACAGACAAGAGTTCGATGGCGTTCAGTATTTAGAACGTCGTCGCGGACCGATCGAGGGAAAGTGCCTTCGGGACGCGACCGGGGTCACGCCCAGAGTCCTAGGGCTGTTCCAGCAGGCGACGGTCGGGCAGAGTGAGAAATCCCAGTATGTCGGCCACGTCCTGCACGGTGAGCCGCTGTTCGAGCCCTTCGGGCATCAGCGATTTGCCGGCGGCTTGTAACTCGTCGATGTCGCGTTTGAGGATCGTGTCGTCCGCGCCCTCGCCGCGCCGCAATGTAACCGCCTCGGCCGTATCGCTCACTAGGATGCCCGACAGCGCACGACCGTCGGCGGTGACCAACGTATAGCTCAAGTAATCAGGCGCCACCTGACGACTAGGATCGAGCACGTCCACGAGCAAAGTCTCTTTAGGGCGTCCGCCGATACCTGACAGATCAGGCCCTACCTGGCGCCCCAAACCGAACATGTGATGGCAAGTGAAGCAGTGGGCTTTGAAGAGAGCCGCGCCGTGGACCCGATCGGCCGGCAGGTCGAGGGCGGCGCGGTACTTGGTCAGCACATCGTCGCGCGCGGCGGGTGCCGCGGCGGCGAAGATGCGTTCGGCGCGCGCCGCCAACTCGGCATCGCGGTTCTTGCCGAAGGCTGTGCGGACGACCGGATCAATCTCGGCGGGACGCACGACCTGGCGATCGAGCGCGTCGACAAACTCCCGGCTGGCCAGCGGCGATTCCAACGCTGCGGCACTGATCGTGCGGCGACGCGAAGGAGCGTACGTCCCCCATCCATCCAATAAGCCTCGCACGGCCACCGCATCGGCCCTGCGGCAAATCGCCGTGATGGCCGCATCGCCGGTCTCGCCCGGCTCGGTCGTCAATGGTACGAGTTTGCCGACTTCCACCGCTGAGCCCAGGTCGCGCAGCACCCGCACCGCCAGCACGCGATACGAGGGTGCTGCATCGCGATCGAGCGCCAAAGTCAGAACGCGATCGAGAACAGGATTCAGCCGGGCGGCCCGACGCAATGTCTGCTCTTCAACGCTGCTGTTTTGGCCAGCACCGGTCGCGGGCAGGGGCTGACGATCGGCAGCCGCCGCTCCGGCCAGCATCGCCAGCTGGCCAGGCGCCAACTGGGGTTTTGCGGGATCGTTGACCGACGCCAGCAACTCCTCGGTAATTGTCGGTTGGCCTGGCGCCGCAAACTGCTCGGCCAACTGCTCCAAGGCCTCGAGCTGGGCCTGCGACGGTTCGAATAGCCACGAAGACTGGCGGGCGATCAATCCCTGGGCAAACGGCAGCGCGGCATTCGCAGCCCCCGCCGAGATCGCACGGGCTAGCCAACCATCCGCGTCCGGTTGCTCGCTAAGTTGCGCGAGAGCCGGCAATTTGTCCTGTCCGGAAAGGCCTCCCAAGACGCGGGCCAAGCGGATTTGCACGCGTATGTCGGAATCGTTGGCCAACGCCAGGCAGGCCCGCCGGAGCGTAGGCGATACAGCCCAGGAAATGGGCGCGATCTGCAACGCCTGTGCGCGCACAGGCGCCGCCGGATGCCGTAACGCCGCCAGCAGCAACTTTCCGTCGAGCGCATCGAGCCCCACTAGCGCCCATAGCGCCGTCGCTGCGACGAGCGGGTCAGCGCTCTCCGTCTGACTGGCGAGCAAAGGAACGGCAGATTTATCCGCACGCTCGACCAGCAATCGTTGCGCTGTGTCGCGCCACCAGCCGTTACGGTCAGCCAAGTGGGCAACCAGCTGCGCCGTGGTAGCCTTGCTTAATTGCGGCTGCCGGTGCGTAAAGTCGCCTCGTCGGCGGACGCGCCAAATGCGGCCATGAGCGGAACCCTCTTGCCAGGCCACCTTGTCGCGCCAGGCGCCGGCCACGAACTGTGGATGTTCGACCCAGCGACGATAGAAATCGGCTATGTACAAGGAACCGTCGGGCGCCGTGGCATGATTGACCGGATGAAACCAGGGATCGGCGCCAGCGAGAAACTCGCGGCCCGTGTCACCTCGACGCGATACGAACGTCGGCCCCTCGGGCACCAACTCGCGCCGATGGACCAGGCCCGAGAGCGACTCGCCCGCAAACGCGTTGCCGGCATATCGCGGTCCGAGATTGTCGCCGCGATAGATAGTCAGGCCGGCCAGAGCATTGTAATGATTTGTCGACTCGCGATTGAATGTCTGTGGACGCGGCGCGATCGGAAACACCTCGCCTGAGTCGCTTGGGTCGGCGAGATTCGTGACGGCATAGCGGGCCAGATGCGGATTGCGCGCCACGTCGATCTCGTCCAACACCGCCTGTCGGACGGGAATCGTGTTCCAGGACAGGAAGCGGTTGCCCCAATCATCGCGCGATTGGCCAAACTGGCTTTGGCCGAAGATTGGTGCGAAGCCGCTAAAGTCTGGGCGGAAGCGAAAATCCTGCGTGCGAATCGAGATGGCCTGTTCCGCTGGCTCGGTGGGTCGCCGGATGGCGCCATCGCTGCGGCCGTTGGCTCCATAGATCCAGTTATCTAGCCCCCAAGTAAGTCCATTGACGCGTAACTGTTGGTTTCCTTCACCAAAGCCGGTGAAGACAACGCGGCGCTCGTCGGCCACACCATCGCCGTCGGTGTCGCGGAGAAACAGCAGGTCGGGCGCAGCCGTCACCAGCAGGCCGTCTCCGATACACAAAACGCCGTTGGGAAAATTCAGCTTGTCGGCAAAGATCGTGGCCGTCTCATAAAGACCGTCGCTATCGCGATCGATCAACCGGCGGATCGTGCCCGCAGTGGGCCCGACGGGGTAGTCGCGCATTTCGGCAACAAACATCGCGCCATCGGCATCCCAACAGATAGCCACTGGGCTGATGACGTTGGGCTCGGCGGCGACCAGTTCGACGATCAATTCAGGATCGGCCAATTGGAAAGATGCCAGCTCATCCTGCGGAGTCCGGGCCGCCATCTCTGGCAATTCGTCGGCCTCGGCCGCGCAGGCCAGGCACCCGACGATGGCAATACCGGCTGCGGCGCGGATGAATACGCGCCGCAGGCCTCGGGCAATGCCATACAGCCCAGCGATGGATCGCCCTGGGATGAATCCCGGGGAGAACGATGCGTGCAATGTCGATGCCTGCAATCGTGGCCGCCCAGGCAATGTCCCTCCGTTCAAGACACGTGCGCTCATCGCGATTTACCCGACTTAAGCTCGCCGAGCATCGAGACCACTTGGTCGGCGATGCGCTCCCCTGTGCCCGGCTCAGCGTAGCTGTGCCAACCCATCCACGTCTGATAGCCGCCGAGTTCGTACCCCTCGCGGTCGGGCACATAGCCGATCCAGTCGTTGGCCAGTTCCGCTACCAACGTGTCTTTGATGGGTGAGCGATGTTTGATGTCGACCCCCAGCGACGTGAAGTATTCGGCCGGGACGCCGACGATCGCTACGTCGCCGATCAACATAACTTGCAGCCAGGTCTTGCGCTCGCGGCCTTGCTCTGGCTTCATCTCCAGCCGCATCTGGCGGAACACCGCGGCAATAGCGTCGGCGTGATCTGGCGCACGTTTGCGGCAGTACGAGAGGACCTTGGCGTCTTCGGTTGCCTCGTCGAAATTGCGAACGCGGAATGTAAACGGTCGCTTGAGTGCCGCGATGCGTTCGACCGGACGCGTCTCGGCCTTGGCCAGCGCCCCTGTCACGGCTTGCTTCATGCGCGTGATGGCGTCGGCCGTGGTGACACCGCCGATATTGTGCGTCGAGCCCGACGCTCCTTCCAGGAAGCAGACCGTGGTATCGAGTTCTTTTTCGAGTTCTTGCGCGGCGAGCCCATAAAAAGACGGCGAGCGAACATTGGGCCGCAGCGTGCCAATGGTGTGCGTCGAGTGATTAAAAATCAATCCCCGCAAGTGATCGCCAGGCCCATAAAACGCCAGCACCGGCAATTGCGGATCGAATGGACCCGTTGGCCGCACGGCGTCTTCGCGCGAGCCAATCCAATAGATCGTATTGTCCGAAAGCAGCAGGCGACTGTTGGCCCCCACCGTGCTTTCCTCCCCCAAACGATAGGCAAACCGGCAGTTGTCTGTCCGGCGTCCGTCGGCTTGCTCGACAGCGCGCACGATGCCATCAACGACGTTCTTGACAAAATCCGGCTCGGGACCGTATCCGTGAACCCGCACCGTGCTGGGTGCCGAATGGGTGTGGGTCGCGTTCACCAATAGGTGATCGGCCGGGATGGCACAACGACGATCGATTTCCGTCGCCGCGGCCTGCACCATGGCGTCGGTGACAAAGAGTACGTCGCACGCCACGATAGCAAACTTGCCAGACGTGGGATGTTCGAGCACGACAGCGACGGCGCGCAAAGAGCCTTCTTGCCCTTGCACCTTACCACCACCGATACCGCCGGCAATGGTCATCTCGTCGGTCGCCGTAAAATCAGCGGCGCCGGCGCCGACCTTGAGCGACGATTCGGCCGCCCCGCCCATTGTGGGTGAAGTCACCATGATTGCCAGTACGATGCCGAGCAGGCCGCGCCGTGCCGCGACAGTGCGCAGAAAATTGCCGCCTATCATTCTGTTGTCATCCATCAAGGGGTCTCTTAGAGGCGAGATCCGGGGGGGCCGGGTAGCAGCAGGACTGCAGGCTTACAGAGTAGCCCAACCGCGGCGCTCTGCAACCAGGGGCCGCTCCCCGAGCTTCAGGGCATCAAAGCGTGCCAAGGGCCTGCCCCGCGGCCGACCACGCGAAAGGTGTCGCAAACATTCTGCAAAGATAATTTGGCCGTCGGCCGCAGATCGCATGAAGGATCTGGGGTTATGGTCGCGACAGGCAAAGCCGCGGCGCTGGGAACCTTCCGTGCCTGTGTGATAGCACGGGCCCTCATCCTGCCATATCCAATACTCGGTTACCCTGTGCCGCCTCATTTGCGCAATGTGGCGCCTGTGTTAAAGCAATGGCTCTGGCCGCCATGGCCACATTGACCCCCGGAAACGATTTCGCCTAGACTCCCGCGGCTTGGCGGTTCGCCGGCTTTGTCCCCTCGCTCGATTCCGGGTGCGCGTACCTAGATGTTGCGCTACGATTTTATCGTGCTATTGGTACTTATTCTCCTCGGCGCCGATCTGGCGCTCCCGACGACAGCCGCCGCGGCTGAGAAGAAACAGGCCTCGACCACCAGGGCGGTCGATAGCGCAGCAACGGATATCGCAACCAATGGCACGAATGCGGTCAAGCAGACTTCGGCCGTGCTGCCGATCGCACCCAAACCGGGCGACGTTCTGCTGGCCCTTGCCGCGATCGAGGAACTCGGCGCCACCGTGGAATGGGTCGACACGCCCGACAACCGCCGGTTGCGCGCCGTGACCTGGAAAGGCGGGGACGAGGGCCTGGAACACCTCGCCCAAATTCCCGAGCTGCGCTGGCTCGATCTGTCGCGCACCAAGATCACCGACGACGGACTGGCGATCGTCGGCAAGCTCACCCAACTCGAAGGGCTAAAGCTAAGCCAAGATCGCATCACCGATCGAGGGCTTTCCCATCTGAGCGGCCTCACGTCGCTCGAAGCCTTGTCTTTACTGGGCACCAGAATCACTACCGAGGGGCTGGATCATTTGGCACCGTTGACACGGTTGCGGATCTTGAATCTCAACTGGACTCCCATCGGAAACGAAGGGCTAAAGAAGATCGCCAGCCACCGCCAGTTGGAAGAGCTGTTTTTGTACGACACCAAGGTTACGGACGAGGGCCTCGTTCACCTGATGCCGCTGAGACACTTGCACGCGCTCAAGCTCACCTGGAACGAGATTACCGATGCGGGGCTGGCGAAATTGCTGAACCTGCCACTGCTCGAAAAGTTGTACTTGGGCTACACCCAGGTCACCGATGCTGGCATGAAATACGTGAAGGCTCTGCCGCAGCTTCGCTATCTGTATCTGCCTGAGACCGCTGTGACCGACGCCGGGGTTAAAGAACTTGCCAAGGTGTGGAGTTTGGTTCGACTTGATCTGACGAACACCGCGGTCACAGATGAGGCATTGTCGCAGCTGGCTACTTTGACCAGACTGGAAATGCTCGTACTCGACGGCACGCCCATCACCAGCGAGGGCGTCCGACGACTCGAACCATTGAAAAATCTCGGCTACCTGGGGCTGGCCGCCACGCAAACCGACGATACGAACATGCCCGTCATCGCGCGACTGACGCTCTTGGAAGTTCTGAACCTGGACGAAACCGGGGTAACCGACGTCGGGGCAGAATCTCTTAAACAACTCACCAAGTTGCACACGCTAACCGTGCGCGGAACAAAAGTCACATCCGAGTGGCTCAACGGATTCTCGCAAACCCGTCGCGAATTGAACCTGGCCAGGTAGCTCAACAAACTGTCGATTTGTGGTGGACTCTCGCCCAGAACATTTGTTTGGTCCGTAGACGGAGCTAGCGGGACACCAATATGCACGCACGCTTTTCGCACACTTGCCATCTGTTCAACGTTACAGTTCTGTCGTCGTCACTTTGCACCATGTTGTTCGCGGCACGCGTCGCTGCCGGCGACTGGCCGCAGTTCCGAGGTCCGGACGGACAGGGGCATTCGACCGAGCAAGGCTTGCCGCTAGATTGGAGCGAAACCGACAACGTGGTTTGGAAGACGCCCGTCGCCGGCGTCGGTTGGTCGTCGCCCGTCGTGCGCGGACGACAGATTTGGCTCACCACCGCTATCGAAGAGGAGGGCTCGCTGCGCGCCATTTGCCTCGACGCGGCCTCGGGCAAGATCGCGCGCGATGTGGAATTGTTTCGCAAGCCCGACCTCGGTCCGATCAATCCCAAGAACAGCCATGCCTCGCCAACTCCGTATATCGATGGCGATCGTGTGTTCGTGCATTACGGTGCGCATGGCACGGCCTGCATTTCGACGCGCGGCGAAGTTCTCTGGCGTAACGAGGAACTAGTGCACGATCATCGGCACGGACCGGCAGGCTCGCCCGTCGTGTGGCGCGATCTGGTGATACTTAATTGCGACGGCGCCGATCAGCAGTTCGTCGTCGCGCTCGATCGCAATACGGGCCACATTCGCTGGCGTACCGATCGCCCCAGCAAAATGGCCTATGCCACGCCGCTGGTCGTTTCGTTTGGCGGCGTCGACCAGCTGATTAGCCCTGGC
Source organism: Pirellulales bacterium (assembly GCA_036490175.1). Taxonomy (NCBI): domain Bacteria; kingdom Pseudomonadati; phylum Planctomycetota; class Planctomycetia; order Pirellulales; species Pirellulales bacterium. The sequence goes on from DASXEJ010000208.1 coordinate 27,740, forward strand.
GCGGGCCAGGTGACTTCTTACGATCCGGCCACGGGGCGTGAGATTTGGCAGTGCCGCCATGGTGGGGATTCGGTCGTGATGCGCCCGGTAATCTCCGACGGGATGGTGTTCGTATCGTCGGGTTACGGATCGACGGCGCTGTATGCCTTTGGCCTCGCATCGCGCGGCGAGGTCTTACTGACCGACGCCGTGTGGACATTACGGCGCGGCGTGCCGTACGATCCGTCGCCGCTGATCGTCGGCGATGAGTTCTATCTGGTCAGCGATCAGGGCGTGGTTAGCTGTCTAGATTTGCGCACCGGAAAACAACATTGGCAAGCCCGACTGAGCGGAGCATTCTCGGCCTCGCCGCTGGAATGCGAAGGCAGAATCTACATTACGAACGAAGAGGGCCTAACGACGGTCATCGAGGCCGGCAAGAAACTGAAAAAGCTGGCCGAGAATCAGGTCGAAGGGCGAACGCTAGCCTCACTGGCCACCAGCGACCACGCGATATTTCTCCGCACAGATGAATACCTGTACCGCATCGCCGCACCGCAGGGTGCGCCGCGTTCGCCTCAGCCTGTGGCAGGCCGGCCGAAACCAACGGCGAATCGCCAGGTACAATATCTGAAGCGCTGACGCAACCGTCGAGGCGAACGCACAGTCGCTAGAACAGCGGCGCTCGTCCCAGCTCGCGACGCACGACGGTCCATTGGCCCACGTGCATCAGCCAGTGTAGGCTGGCCATGCCGGTGAACATGGCACCCAGGTTAGGCGTCCAGCCGGTGCAGGGCTTGTCCAGGTCGGCGGCAGTCGATTTTTCCAGGGCCGCGAGCGTTGCGGCACGCTGCTCGCCATAAACGCGTAGCAACTCGGCCTTCGTACAAAACGACTTCGCGCCGTCCAGCTTGGCCGTTTCGCCCGTGTATTTATCGGCGAACCCGGCCGGTAGCGGCGGCATCACACCCGGCAGCGCTTTCGACACTGTCGCATGCTCGGCCGCAATGCAGTGCCCCACTTGCCAATTGATATGGTTGCAGCCGGGCGCCGGGCGATGCAGCAGATCGGCATCGCTCAAGTCGGCCAGCAACGAATCGACAATATGAGACGCGGAGCCGATCGAGAATTTTATCGCTTCGTGGGCGTTCATGTACTTGTACTCCGTTTGTAAGAGGGCGAATCATGGGGTGAGTGTAACGCGTCGCTACGGTCGAAAACGTCTAAGGAATCTCGAGCGATCCGTCCTCGCGAATTGGAAAGGCGCCCCAGGCGACTTCCCAAAGGTACCCGTCCGGATCCGAGAAGTACCCGCTATACCCACCCCAAAATGCATCTTGTGCTGGCTTCTCGATTTTGCCTCGGGCGCGCTCGGCCTCAGCGAGCAATCGATCGACATCGGTCTTTTCACGCACGTTGTGCGCAAGCGTAATGCCAGCAAACTTGGGTTTTGCCGTCCGAAACTCTTCCGAAATATCCTCGGCCAGCTTTTCGTACGGGTATAGCGCCAGGCAGGTTCCTGCGGTCTTAAAGAAAATCACTCCCTTATCCGGAGTCCAGGACGTGGGAAAATTGAGCCCATCGCGATAGAAACGCATAGATCGTTCCAAATCGGCAACGCCCAAAGTAATCAGTGTGATACGCGGTTCCATCGGTCTCTGCGATTAGATCAGCTAACTTTGATGTTGTGACTACGCGAGTATTTCGTTTAGCACATGGCCGTGGACGTCCGTCAGGCGGCGCTCGGCGCCATTGTGCGTGTAAGTCAGCCGCGTGTGGTCAAACCCTAACAGGTGCAAAATCGTGGCGTGCAGGTCGTAAACCGTGGCCGACTTCTCGACCGCACGATAACCGAATTCGTCGGTAGCACCATAGCTGAACGCGCGTTTCACGCCGGCGCCGGAAAGCCACACGGTAAATCCTTCGGGGTTGTGATCGCGCCCCTGTGCTCCCTGCTGGAACATCGGCATACGACCAAATTCGGTGGTCCACACCACGAGCGTGTCTTCCAGCATGCCGCGTGATTTCAGGTCGCGCAGCAGCGCTGCGGCCGGTTTGTCGAGAATCGGTCCATGCCGATCGTAATCGCTTTTCAATTGTTTGTGGCCGTCCCAATTGCCGACCCCTTCCCCCATCGCGTAGGCACCGTTGAACAATTGCACGAATCGCACGCCCCGCTCCAACAGCCGGCGGGCGAGCAGGCAGTTGCGCGCGAAGCCAGCCAGCAGCGGATTCTGGTCATTGACGCCGTACATATCTGCCATGACGGCACTCTCGCGCGAGAGGTCGCCTACTTCGGGCGCGCTCAACTGCAGCTTCGCCGCCAGCTCGTAGCTGGCGATGCGCGCCGCCAGTTCGCTGTCTCCGTTATGGGCGGCCAAATGCCGCTCGTTGAGGTAACGCGAAAACACGCGCGCGGCCACGTCATCAGCCGCCGAAATTCCGGGTGGCGGCGAGAGATTCGCAATCGGCCGCTCAGCATTGAAGCTGGTTCCTTGGAAAACGGCAGGCAAAAAGCCGCTCGACCAGTTCGCCGGCCCGGTCTGGGGCACACCGCGTGGGTCAGGTATGGCGACGAACGCCGGCAGGTTTTCGCACTCGCTGCCCAACGCGTAACTGACCCACGAGCCGATGCTCGGGTATCCCTCGATCGTGAAACCGGTGCTCATCTGATTTTCACCCGGCCCATGCGTATTGCTTTTGGCCGTCAGCGAATGGATGAAGCACATCTCGTCGACTTGTGCGCCCAATTCTGGAAGCAAGTCCGAAGTATATTTTCCACAAGCGCCGCGCGGGTGAAACTCGTACGGGCTTTTCGTCAAGTTGCCAGACGGCCCCTGGAATGTCACCAGCTTCTCGAAGCCGGGCATCGGCTGCCCGTCACGCTTCACAAGTTCGGGCTTGTAATCCCAGGTGTCGAGTTGGCTGCACGCGCCCGAGCAAAAGATCATCAGTACGCGATTGGCGCGGGCAGCAAACTGCGGCTGCCGCGCGGCCAAAGGAGCCGTGGGCAGGACGGCCGGCCGGATCGGGTCCTGAGAGGCCGATTCATTCTGACTCGTGGCGCCCAGCAGCCCTTGCTGTTGCAGAAGCCCCGCCAATGCGATCGCCCCCAGCCCGCCCGAAGCGTTGGCAAGAAAGCTGCGTCGATCGAGCATGCTGCGGCCGGCGTGCGTAAGTTCGACGTCGTTCTTCATGCGCGGATCCGCGTGCGATGTTTCAATAAGGCAATTAGGGACTCGTGGAACTTTCGACCAAAAACGATCGGCGCCCCATTTCAATTCACGTAAATAAACTCATTGGCGTTAAAGAGTGCGCGGCACAGCGATTCAAGGCCGTGCGAGGTAATCAGGGCCATGCCGCGGTTGAGCTCGTCTTCGTCGGGCGAGCGCGCTAGCGCCAGCCGGAACGCGCGGCGCGTTTGCACCGCCGTGTCCTCGCCTGCCTCGAAACGGACGCGAACCGCGAACTCGCGCACTTGTTGCGCCAGAAACGGGCTGTTTAACAAGGCCAGCGCCTGAATGGCGGTCGTCGACACGTTGCGCTTCGGCGCAACTTGGCTGGCATCCGGACAATCGAAATCGCCGAAGGTGGCATCCTGTAACACGCGCGGCTTCAGTTGGTAGACCATCCGCCGCCATTCAGCCGGACCGAACGTTTGCTTGGGAACGTACACGTGGACGTATTTATCATTCGGCTCAAATGGGTCGTAACCGGGCCCGCCCATCCGCAAATCGAGCCGACCGCTGGCCGCCAGAATAGCATCACGAATCGGCTCGGCTTGCAGGCGGCGCGGCATGAAGCGCCACAACAATCGTCCACCCGCATCCACACCCTGGGCCTGCGCATTCGAGGAACTCGCCTGGCGATACGTTGCCGAGAGCATGATCAGTCGGTGCATCGTTTTGATGCTCCAGCCGCGGGCGATGAACTCGGTGGCTAACCAATCGAGCAGTTCCGGATGAGAAGGATGGCCTGCGTGAAAGCCGAAATTGCTGGGCGTGTTAACCAGGCCCTGACCAAAATGGTAATGCCACAGCCGATTGACCAGCACCCGCGCCGCAAGCGGGTTGGCCGCATCGCCAATCCAGCGGGCCAAGGCCAGACGCCGTTCGTGCTCGGGCGCATCAGCCGCGAGCGCCAGCGGATGTCCCAGGGCTACCACGGCGGCAGGGAAAATCTCTTCGCGCGGTTGCATCGGATCGCCGCGGTGCAATCGATGCGTCGCCTTCGGTTGCTCGAAGGTGCCGGCATACACCTTGTTCATACCGGCCAGCGGCAGGCGGGACTGCAACTCGTTGCGTTTGGCGACCAGGCTTTTGAACTTGTCCGCCTTCTCAGGCGGCACGGTGTCTGCCGAAAGCGTTTCTACCGCCGCGCCGGCAACAAAGGGGCGCCGATCATCGCCACTGGCGACCGTGCGCCATTTGTCCGGCTCAACCGCCACCTCGATCCGATATTGGGTTGGCAATCGATCGGCAAAATTTCCTTCACGATCGCGGGCCCAGGCCACGCGGGCCACCTCGACGGGCTCCGGAAGCTCGACCGTGACCCAGCCGGTTCCGTTCTCGGACGATATCCAGCTGTGCGAGTTGCCGTACTGACCATCGTTAATGTGGGCGAGCTTGTGCAGCGGCGAGGCGCCATCGGCATAGACACCCGACGCAGAAGCCTGTGCGCCCGTCGAGGCGTTCGCCACATTCCGAGGACTCGCTTCGGCAGAATAGACTTCCAGCTCGTCTAGGCACGGTTCTGCCTGATTCGTCGCCAGAACCGTAAAGCGGACGTACTTCGCGACGACCGGTGAAAAGCGATCAATGTTGGCCCTAGGATGCACGGATACACGATGTGGCTCTACCGCGGGCGGTTCGGTTGCCGCACTGCCGGACGCTGCGATCTGTGCCAGGGGTTCGAACTCGGCCAATTGTCGTTCAATCACTGCCAACTCGCGCCGCACGACGGACTCGTCGCGCAATCGCTGTTCGTAGTCGGGCGGTTTGATCTCGCGCTCGCCGTGACGCACGCCCGCGAAGACTGCTTGCAGAGCGTAATAGTCGCGCTGCGCAATGGGGTCGAACTTGTGGTCGTGGCACCGCGCACAGCCAACGGTCAGCCCCAAAAAAGCAGTCGCGGTGGTTGAGAGGATGTCGTCCAGGTCATTGGCACGTTGTTGCAACTGCCCTTCGATGTTCTGAATTCCGACGACGTCGTGCGTACCGCCCACGAGAAAGCCCGTGGCCGCATCTTCGCCCACCTGGTCACCGGCCAATTGTTCGAGCACGAACTGCGGATAAGGGCGGTCTTCGTTCAACGCGCGAATCACGTAATCGCGATAGGGCCACGCGTTTGCGCGCGGCTTGTTCGTCTCGTAACCGTCGGTCTCACCGAAGCGGACCACGTCGAGCCAATGCCGGGCCCAACGCTCGCCATACTGCGGCGAGGCCAACAGCCGGTCGATCAATCGCTCGTAGGCGTAGGCCGCCGTGTCGGCCCGAAACGCGTCGAGTTCATCCGGCGTAGGAGGAAGCCCCACGAGATCGAACTTCGCACGTCGCAGCAGCGTGGCACGACCTGCCTCGGGCGCCGGTTCCAAACCCGCGGCTGCCAGCCGGATACGCACGAAGGCATCGATCGGGTTCCGCATGCCGGCGACTGGCGACAGGGCAGGAACTTCGGGACGTACAGGCGCCTTGAGCGACCACCAATCGAGACCGGCACGCTTGTCAGTCGTGAAATCGTAGGGGCTGAGCCGTCGATCCGCAGGCCAGGGAGCGCCGCACGCAATCCAGCGTGTGAGCTTTGCGACATCCTCAGCAGAAACTGGTGCCGCCTTGTCCGACGGCGGCATTTCGCCATCGTGCACGCGCTTCAGCAAGGGACTGTCGTCTGGGTTGCCAACGACGATTGCGGCGCCGCTATCACCGCCGGCCAGCGCTAACTCGCGGTTGGTAAAGTTCAGCCCTCCGGCAGGATCGGTGCCGGCATGGCAACCCAGGCATTGCTTCACTAACAGCGGCGCGATCTCGCCGAGGAAGTCGACCGCGGCGCTCGGCTCGTCGGCCACGGCCGACGACGTCAACAACAACAGCACGACGAGTGCCCGGCAAATCACATGCTGGCGATAGCGACTCGCACAGGGGATTGCCATGTGAGACCTGGGCGGCGGGTGCTGGCGGGATTTGGCAACGCCAACCGATGAGGCGCCGGGGCGAACAATGCCGAGGCCCCGCATCCATTAACTATCACAAAGTATAACGACGGCCGAGAACGCAAACAACGATTGGATGACCGGCGAAGGCTTCGTTCCGCAGCGCGGTGGTTCACTGCACGATTGGCGTTCCGACGCATACCCCATTTCCCACTCACATTGGACGGGGTTATAGTCCCAAGACCCGATCCGCTTTCCATGAGTTTAGCAAGGAGATCGAGAATGTGTCGTTTGGCCGTTTACCTTAGCCTTGTCGCATTGCCAGTGTTGACGGTTATCGCAAGGGCGGCTCCTCCGGCCGATCAGCCTGTTGCGCGAATCGCATTTGGTTCCTGTGCTCGGCAAGAAGAGCCGCAACCGATCTGGGACAAGATCGTGGACCTGCATCCGGATCTGTTTCTGTTCATTGGCGACAACATCTACGGCGATAGCGCCGATATGGAAGTGCTCAAGGCCCGCTACGCCAAACTGGGCGCCATGCCGGGCTTCCAAAAGCTGCGTGCCAGCTGTCCGTTGCTGGCGACTTGGGATGATCACGATTACGGCATCAATGACGGCGGCCGCGATTTCCCTCAGCGCGACGCGTCGCAAAAGGTGTTCCTCGATTTTTTCGGCGACCCTCCCGGCAGCGAACGGCGCCACCGCCCCGGCGTTTACACTGCGCAAGTATTCGGCCCGGTGGGCAAGCGCGTGCAGATCATCCTGCTCGATACGCGCTACTTTCGTAGTCCTTTGAAGGCGGCTCCCAAGGGAGACCCGCGCGGCCCCTATGTGCCGACCGACGATCCCGCGGCGACGATGTTGGGGGACGCGCAATGGGTCTGGCTGGCAGAACAGCTGAAGGTGCCGGCCGAGGTCCGGATCATCGCTTCCAGCATACAGGTCGTGGCCGAGGATCATGGTTACGAGAAGTGGATGAACATGCCGGCCGAACGCGAGCGGCTTTTCAAGGCCATTCGCGATGCCCACGCGGCGGGCATCATCCTATTGAGTGGCGACCGGCACCTGGCCGAACTGTCGATGATCGACGCAGGCATTGGCTACCCACTGTACGATCTGACCTCAAGCGGTCTGAACGCCGGCGGCAAGAAATGGCGCGGCTATGAAGAAAACCGCCACCGCGTGGGGACCATGAACTGGGGCGATAACTTCGGCATGGTCACGATCGATTGGTCGCAGTCGGATCCGCGTATCGCGCTGTCGATCTACGATGACGAGGGGGACGTGAACATCCGCCGCAAAATCCGATTAAGCACTCTGCAGCCGGGAGTGATCGGCAAGTGATTCCAGCCAAAATCCCGCGGTGCGATGGCGGCGGCGCGTCTTTAGTCACCACCCGCGTCGAGGCATCGCTACGGTGGTAATCGTTGCAGGGCAATCGTTGCAGTGGAAATCGCTACAGCGGACGGCGCGGCAGATGGCGAGGATAGGGAAGCGGCTCCGTCGGCGGCAAAGGTCCGTCGCCTGATTCAATCCAACTGCGCCGATCCTCTTCGCTGGCGTAATACCGCAGCCAAACATCGGGATCCCCACCGGCGTCCGCACAATCCCAGTGCAGAAAATTGTCTGATCGCTGCAGGTTCTTTTCCGGCGACGGAAGAATGTCGCGGAAAATCAAACAATACAACTGACGATCCGACAGATGGTCCGTGAAATCGAGCACGATCCGTTTGTCATACAACCTCTGGATCGTATCCCACAGTATGTCGTGCAACTGTTCGTCTGTGAGAGTCTCGGGCCGCGGCAGCAGTAGCGGCGGTTGGAACCACTCGCCAATAGGCAATACAGGCGCGCGCTCCCAGGCGAGCATGCTGGCGAGATACTCGTTTTCGACCGGCGTGGGAAGCTCGCCGACGTTCAATTGGCTGATCGAGTCGTCCAGAAACGGCTCGAGCTCGTCGCGCAGCTGTGCATTGCGCAACAAGTGCTCGACATCGTCGGATCGACTGAGAGGGACTTCGGCCATAGTGTGGATGACCCAACTGCGCTCTTGAGATGCGGATCGCGTATCGTGAATCTTGAATTTAACAGCAATTGCAAACCGATCAAGATATTGGTCTACCTGCGCGCGTTGCTTTGTTGGCAACTGGGTGAAATGCACCACTACGACCCCTACGGGAAGCTCGCACAATCCGTACGACCGACAAAGTCACTGATTGTCGTTATAAATTCCACGACCAAAGAGTGAAGCTAGCACGTAGCTCTGTCGACGGCGCGTGCCGTCCGGCGCCCGACCAGAGGTGCGATGAGACTCGATGCCCGCAGTATCAATTGTCGAAAATCGGACGACAGCCGACGGCCACGAAAGCTTTCGAGCACGCCGTCCGCAGGTCGGGGGCCGAAGTCGAACTTGAGCGTGCCGTCCTCAGGAACAGATCGAGGTGGCTTTGGCTGATGCCATCGCGCCGTCGGCCTGTTGAATACGCTCGTGAATCTCGCCCCGATGAACTGGGACTTCGGCAGGGGCGTCGATACCGATCCGCACCCTCCCACGACCAAGTTGCACGACGGTGATCGTGACCGATTCACCGATCCTGATGGCCTGCCCTGATTTTCTGGTCAGCACCAACATGGTCACCTCCCTGAAGGTTTGAAGGGGATCGCAGGTTGTCACGTCCGTGCCAGCACTCTAACGGCCTTACATGAGGCAATCGTGAGCGAGCCGACAGGAATTCGTGATTCGCACGCGGTCCAGCGCACAATCTTTCTCAGGCCAGGGGGACTACGGCAGCTTCGGCCCGTAAGACCGTGGCGGCGCTAACCCGGCACAGAGCACGGGGGTTGCTCTAAGTCCTGCTGTGATTTGCTGGTAGGCGGCATTCGCTGCATTGATTACCGAAGCCCTCCACCCCCCAATCCCGATCGCACCGGAGACAAACCAGGGCGAATGAACTGGCGGCAAGGACTGTTGCTTGGTTATGGGCGGGCGGGTAGCTTAAAGGTCGACCAGAGGCCTCTTTCGGCACGTTTTCCGAGTGTGCTGTGTGTTGGTCTGGCGCGCCCGATGCTTTTTGCCTTCGGCGACCCATGTCAGGCCGTGACTCCACGCAAGAAACGCGCTCCCGCCCTAGCCACCGAACATATGAAAGGCGCATTGCCCATGTCACGCGCGAACCGTCGAACGTTCCTCAAAACTTCGCTCGCTGCAGCCGCCGGCGCATCGGCGTTTACTATTGCCGGTACGAAATCGACCGGACGGGTGTTGGGCGCCAATGATACGATCCGCATCGCCATCGCGGGTCTGAACGGCCGTGGCGGCGAGCACGTTAAGCAGTTCTCGAACATGGAGAACGTGCAGATCACGTACTTGGTAGATCCCGATTCCAGGGCCCTCGGCCAACGGCTGCCCGGTAAGCCCTCGCATGCTGAGACGATCAAATCGAAATCGGGTGTCGAGCCCAAGCAGATCAAGGACATCCGCGAAGCTCTCGACGATCCGAATGTCGACGCGATTACGATCGCCACGCCAAATCACTGGCATTCGCTGATGACGATTTGGGCCTGCCAGGCAGGTAAAGACGTCTACGTCGAAAAGCCGTGCAGCCACAACATTCACGAAGGGCGCATCGCCGTCGATACAGCTCGCAAGCACAATCGCATCGTGCAGCACGGCACGCAAAGCCGTTCGAGCAACGGTTGGGCCGGAGCCGTCGAGTTCATCCGCTCGGGCGCGGCGGGCAAATTAAAGGTTTCCCGCGCACTGTGCTACAAGCCTCGCGGCAGCATCCGCTTTCAGACCCCATCGGACCCGCCGGAGCAATTGGACTTCAATCTTTGGCTCGGACCAGCGCCACAGCAGGCATATCATAAGAACCTGGTGCCCTATAATTGGCACTGGTTCTGGGATACCGGCAACGGCGATATCGGCAACCAGGGCGTGCATCAGATGGACGTGGCCCGCTGGGGCATTCCTAACGCCACGCTCCCCAAAAGCGTGATCAGCCTCGGTGGCCGATTTGGCTATGAAGATCAGGGTCAGACGCCCAACTCGCAGATTTCCGTTATGGATTTTGGTGACACTCAATTGATCTTCGAGGTGCGCGGGCTGCGTACGCCCGAGTATCACGAAGAGAAGATCGGCAACTTCTTCCATTGCGAAGGGGGCTTGGTGACGGAAGGAAAGTTCTACCCCAACGGCAGTAGCGAACCGCAGCCCATCGCCGGTGCGCCGCGTGGGCCAGGGGGCGGGCACTTCCAGAACTTCATCGCCGCGGTTCGCAGCCGTCAACAGTCGGACTTGAATGCCGATATCCTGGACGGTCACTACTCGAGCGCTCTGTGCCACCTGGCAAATATGTCGTACCGCTTGGGCGAAGAAGCGCCGTTCAATCCGCGGACGAAGGCGTTCGGCGACAACGCCGAGGCCTACGAAACGCTGGCGCGCATGGAGGATTATCTGGCCACGACTAACTCGCTGGCGCTCGACGGACTAAAGTACCGGCTCGGACGCAAGATCACGGTTAATGCCCAGACAGAAGGCGTCATTGATGACAGCGAAGCGGCCGCACTACTGACGCGGGCCTACCGGGCCCCCTTCAGTGTGCCGGACAAAGTCGTCTAGCAGTCGCACGGCCAACCGATCACGCGTCGCGGTAGGGATGCAGGGGTGCGATCACCGCCGGAGGATTCGGCACTGCAGACCAGCGCGCCCTTGGCGACTTTGGCCCCAGCGCAGCGGTATGCCCGTGTGAGTCCAAGGAGGGACATTGAGGCCTTTGCAAAATACCACCAGATCGCTCGATCAAGTGCCCCACTCGCGCGAGGCCGATCACGCGCCCACAGACTGTGGGTTGCTCTCCGCCTGTGGCCGATTCAGGGCTTACAGGGTCTTGCCGAGGCAAGACATTGCGATCGCTAGAGGTCGCCAGGCACGGCACGGCCGGAACGATAGAAGCGCGGCAGTCATCCTTGCCGCTATGACCTGGGCCATGCTTCTCTGCGCACACTCACGTGCGGGCATCACGATCGTACCCACGTTCGACAGTTCGATCACCAACGATCCCAATGCCGCCACGATCGAAGATACCATTAACGGAATTATCCAGCAGTACGAATCTCTCATCAGCAACCCCGTTACCGTTACGGTGACGTTCAAAGAGATGAGCAGCGGGCTGGGGGAGAGCAAATGGTATTACACGACGACGACATATGCGAACTTTCGGGCCAGTCTGGCAAATGATGCGACCAGCAGCAACGATGCGCTGGCATTGGCACATTTGCCGAATAGTGTGGGCAATCCGGCAAATGGCAACGTCTCGATCAATTTACAGCTGGCCAATGCCAGGGCCTTGGGGATCAGCGTGTTTCCGCCCGCGGGCCATACCGACGGCACGATCTCGTTGAACACGTCAATCATGAATCTGTCGCGGAGTTCGATAAATCTTGCCAAATACGATCTCGCGTCGACAGCCATGCACGAGCTGGACGAAGTGTTGGGCATCGCGTCCGCCCTAACAGGATCGTCGAACGGAGCCGCGGCGCCAGCGGGCGCTGTCTGGCCACTGGATCTTTTTCGCTACGATCAGCATGGCGCGCGCAGCTTCGACACGGGGGCCGCGACGCAGGCCTTCTTATCTCTTGACGGCACCAACCGCCTGGTGCAGTTCAACCAAGAGGCCGGCGGTGATTTCAATGACTGGTACAGCTTCCCCAGCGGTGGTCACCCGCCACGCGTGCAGGACGCCTATGCCACGCCGGGCGCCACGCCGAACCTGGGGGTCGAGCTCGCGGCGCTCGATGCCATCGGTTATACGCTGGGCCCGATTCCCGGGGACGTCACGCACGATGGCATCGTCAACGGCCTGGATATTCAACTGATCGCTAGCAGTTGGCTGGCAAGCAGCGCCAACGCCGCCGACGCCAATCATGACGGATCCGTTAACGGCCTGGATATCAACCTGGTTGCTTCACACTGGTTGCAGGGCGGTGGCGTTGGAAGCGGCGCGGGGGCTGGTCACGCAAATGCACCCGAGCCAGCCAGCCTGCTATTGGCCGTAATCTCCGCCTTGGGACTGATGCTGCACGTCAGCAAACGGCCATAACGTGCCCGATGTCCTTTGCCCGCAGAATGCCAAGGACTGTCACCGCAACAAATACCGTCCCGAAAATAGACCGTAACTAGCAGGGACATGCGGGGACCGTGTTTTTGCATTCAAAGCGCCACCGAATGCGTCGCGGCTCATGGCAGGCGCCACAATGTTCCGCTTCGTGAAGCCCACTGCAAATACTTACAGATCGGACGACTTCGAGTCGCCGAGAATGGCGACTCCGGAATTGGACCAGTGACGCTTCAGGTACTTCGGCAGCTTGCCGACGGTCATGCCGTCCACACCTGGAGCGCCCTTGTTGACATCAAATCGCTTGAGTGCCTTCCACAAGTTCTCGCGCTGGCACACCTGCTCCATCAACGAATCCGTCTGCGTCGGGCGCTGGGCTTCTCGCTTCGCCACGGGCAGTTCAATCCCTTCGACGGCGGCCGTCGGGGATTCACCCCTACTCTCCGCCGCGAAGGCCAGGAGCAACTGGTTCCTCCACCGCTTGCTGCGGATGAGTCGCGAGGCTTACTTGCCCCACTATTTACTCACTGCAGTCGCGGTAGGAGCCGTTCGGGCCATTAGAGCCGAGTAAGACTGCCAAGGTGGTCGATGCACTTCTCCTACTACGCTCTCTGCTGACTTCTGTGCCAAGGTCGGCGCGCCTTGCGGCCTTGCCCAGTCCTGCGACCAACGCTGCGCGTCGGTGCCCGGGACACGGCACAGATCAGTCAGGCTAAGTCTGACAACCTTCCTCGCGCGCCCCCGCCGGATTTACAGCCCTGGCCTTAGATTGACGGAGAGCTTCGACGTCTTATGTCGGCTCGTCCCACCAGCGCTGCCTACGATCCGATTCCCGTTCGTGGCGCCGCGAATTTGCTCCACGCGTCCTTCAGACGCATTCCTCGCGGCCACGCCCTTGCGCTTTGCTAATCCCGCACCTCCAATAAGGGACCTTCACCCTCAAGTTGGCAAACACGCCTGGCAAACAAAAAAAGCTGGGGACGACGTTATGCCGTCCCCAGCTTGAGTGCCCATCTCTTGGTCGCAGCTTATGGCAACTGCGACCTTGGTGTTCTGAGGAGCAGCCTCTCGCATTCGAGAGACAGTTCCTGCAAACCATTTACTTACGCCGTCTCCAAGCCAACAGCATGCCGAGGGCGCCCATGCCCGCCAGCACGAAAGTTCCTGGCTCGGGAACACGCGTGAAAGTCAGCGTGCCAGCGGTAAAGTTGAGGGTCGAGAACCCGTCATTGCCGGCGGCTGGCTGTCCAGCAAAGTTGTACGCGGTCCCACCAACGGCGAGGAAGTTACCAATTCCAGCAAGGTAGGTGTCCGGCAGCGTAATGTTGCCCTTGGTAATGATCTGGGCCAAAGGGACGGTCAAAACACCACCGACAAACTGGCCAGCCAAGGGTGCCTGGTCCAGCACATTTGCGCCCAACGGGCCAAACAGGCCAGTGTATCCCATGGTTGCGTTTACGCCTGCAACGGCGGCACCGCCTCCGGTGATGCCTGTAGCTTCGGGCTGGAATAGGTAGCCGGTTGCCCCGACGGCGGCTCCTGGCCCTTGGGCATAAACCCCCGATGGAGTATTCGCCGTGGTCACCGTACCGAACGTGTCGGCACTTTGATCTGCGGTAACCCCGTTGATACCTTGCAGCGATCCTGTACCACTAGAGTACCACCAGCTGTCCTTGTACACCTCGTTTGTGGTAGCAACGCTGCCTGGCGGGAAGCTAGGTCCACCTGACCCACCATTTCCGATGCTGTTCGGGCTGTTGAGGTCCAACGTGTTCCAGGCCGTTTGAATGTCCGGCACATTTGCCGCGCCAGCAGCCTGAATCGCGCCGAGGGTATTGCCAACGAATGACATGTTCTGCACGAACAAAGTAGAATCCGGATTGGCGGCAACGTCAGCGGCAGTCACCTGCACGCCGATCGTAAATGCCTTGGCGCCGGCGACGCCCGGAGCGTTGTTGACGGCCATAACAACCAATTGTATGGCCTGGGCAGAAGTGGCCATCGCAAGGATGACGGCCATGGCAAAAAATGCTCTTAATTTCACTGTGCATTCTCCTAGTTGATGCGCAAGCTAGAGATGGGTCTTAAGCGATTGAAGAACTTGCAACGCGTCACAATGCCATAGGTTAGCTTGACTTACCAGATAACCCACGGCCAGATGCCCCGAACTCAAATTCCGTTTTTTTCAGCTTATGAACCTGTTTTCATTAGCGTCCCACCACTGACCTTTGGCTCGCGAATACAAAACTACATCTTGCCTTCGTTCTCAGCCCATGCAGCCACAGCCCTCCGAGGACTGTCGGCCACTATATCGCAGCAAAACTTCTTTGCAATTGTTTTCTTTACTACTTTGTGCCCATGCGGCGTCGCGCGAGGGCGAGCCCCAAAGCGCCCAGTCCGAGTAGGACCACGGATCCTGGCTCGGGCACTGCCGTACCGCTACCACTGCCCGATCCACCGCCATTGCTCTGGAGCCAATGCGAGGCGATCTGGTTTATATCCAAACCATTAACCACGCCGTCGCCGTTGACGTCGCCGGCACCCATGCGGTTCGGATCAGTCGCCAGCCAATGTCCGGCAACTTGGTTGACGTCCAAACCGTTTACAACGCCGTCGCTGTTCGCATCGCCCTCGATGACGTTCGTCGAGAGGGCCGTGAACGTGGCCTGGAAGCGGAGATCAAAGTAGATGGCAGTACCGATGTTGGAACCATATCCCAAAGAGGTCAGGCTGCCTGCGGGAGCGGCACCGCCGCCGAACGGAATATCAGCCTGATAGGGAATGTGCAGTATGTAGCCCGGTAGAGGACTGGTGTTGGTTCCGGCACGCGTAATCCACCCCTGCGCCTGGGCGCCCGAGTAGTTGTTGTTGATACCGTCGATCCCGGTCTGCCCCCCCGTGGCTAGCAAGACCAGACTATAAAAGCTCGATTGCGTAAAGGCGTTGTTAACCGGATACCCACCGCCAAGAGCGTTGATCGTAGCCGAGGCCGAAGCGTCCGGAATATAGTTGTATGCCGCCGCGAGCACACCCGTAAAAGTGAGCTTGCTCGTGTCAAAACCCGGCACCGTACCGGCAGGATTGACCGAGGGATCGGTAATGTGCACCTGCGAGACTGGCACGGCGGTATTGCCCGAGCTGGCGTAACCGGCCGTATTCGTCAGGGCGATGCGTCCGGCAGTTCCCGTGCCATTCGGCCCCCCTCCGGCATCGGCAGGTCCACCACCCGGGACGGCACTCAGTGGCGCCGCCAAGGGGTTGCCGGCGGGGAAATTACTATTCCCAGACGCGCCAACAAGAGTCAACGCCGTCTGTGCCGGGGTCGGATTGCCATATGGCCCTCCCTGAGAGCCACCATTGTCGGATTCGGGCAGATAATTTCCGCTTTGGGCGAACGTGACGGTCGGATGGAACTGACTGTTAAAATCCGTCTGGTCAGGAGGATCAGCACCGAAATTCACATTGCTAAGGAAGCCCGTCGTCGTCGAAATGGTGCCGGCAGAACTTGTGACCAAGGAACTAGTATTACCCGCATACGGCCCCCAATTGGGAACCCCGACATCGTTCTGAGCGACGCCATTGTAAAGCTGAAGCCAAGTCGGGTTGCCATT
>DASXEJ010000209.1 GCA_036490175.1 Pirellulales bacterium
GGAAACCGGCATCTCGGCGATTGCAAGGCATGCGGCATGGCAGGGCGACGGCTGGCAAGCGCGGCTATAAAAAACCGCTCGTGTGGGGAGGCCCCCTAGTATAACCAATCGCCGATGCGATAGCCAATTGTGCGCCGATGCGGTGGTGTCTGAACACTGTGTTGCTGGCCGGAACCCAGCATTGGGGGGACGATGATTGTCGCAAATAAGGCTAGACACGCATGCCAAACGTGGCATTTCCCCACGGCGGCCGTTATTATTCCGCAAGGCGTGATGCGCCGGTTCATGCCGCTCATGCGCAACGTCACGCGCTCACTGGCAAAGCGATTATCTCAAGGACCGGTCGCCGTGACACCAGAAAGCGAAAAGGCAGCGGAGATTCTCGACCTGTATCGCAAGCTCACAGGCGATGAGCGGAACGCCTGCCTGCAAATGATTGGGGCGATTTCTTTTGCGGAAGCCCCGTTCGTAATGATGAATGGTATGCGGCTCATTGAACAGGGCCGTTTCAATGACATGATCGCGGACGGTGTGTTGCGGCTAGTCCTGCCGATTATGGTGCAAGAAGCCAGAAAGATTGCGCACGAGCTGCCGGATATTCCCGATGAAAAATTCGAGGCCGAGTTGCTTGCCCGTGTCGCCGCCTCTACGACGGAATTCAAGCAAGAGATTGGCGAGCTTGAGCAGGCAAAGCTCAAGCAAAAACGCGACCGGAAACCAGATCCAGAGATTATTCGCCGAAACGTGGAGATCTGCGATCTGTGGGCCAAAGATAGGGCACAATGGACGCAGGGAAAGCTAGCCAGGAAATACCACCTATCGCCGCGTGCAATTCGCCTGATTTTAAACGATGAGCAAAAATGGAGGCAGGCCGCTCGCGAACATGGGGAGTAACTAGTTACTCCTCACCAATACCGGAAGTAACTAGTTACTCCGGATTGTTCTGGTCTCAATTTAACCCGATGCTTGGATTGTCCGATCCATGCGTCGGGTTTTTTATTGGCTTCGATCAAAAGGAGTGACCAGCCAATGAGGAGGGAAGCAGCCTCGCGCGATCATAGTCGCCGTTGCGTGGGGCGTGAAAGCGAAGTCCTGGCGGGTGCGGTTTTAACGCACTCGCCCCGCCAGGACGTGGCGACCACCTTTGGCAGGGTGGCCGAGTGGCAAGGCAGCCGACTTATAACCGGCAGTCGAGGCAGGCCGTCAAACCAGAGCCTCGCGTGGGTTCAACCCCCACCCCTGCCGCTGATTATCGACTTTTGCGGGCCGCCCGCAAGATTGCTTGGCGGATGAAATCCGAAGTCGTCTGCCCGGCCGCCTGCGATGCCCTTTCGACAGCGGCCCAATCATTGTCATCCATGCGGAAATACCGCTTTGGCATTTGGCCTGTAGCTGGGCGACCGGGACGGCGTTTCGGTGGATCGGCTTTCATGTCAATAGTTTACGTCCACCCATAAATTTTGTCAAACTCAATAGTTTTTGGGTGGACAAATACGCTTCGACTTGCATACAATAAGTGTAGTTCTTTGACAGCCAGAAACGAAAAAACCCCGGTGCAGCCTTGGCGGGCCACATCGGGGCAAGAACAAATCCGGCGGCTAGCGCCAGAATGCTCCGTGACAGTTGCATTCTACCACGCGAAACCGCCCCAGCAACGGGAAGGTTTCGCGATGATCTGCTGTGCCCACCAGGAATCGAAAAAGCACGGCCGCGACCGGCATGGCAACCAGCGATATCGCTGCCTGTCATGCGGCAAGACGTTCGTGGAAGTGAAGCCGGTTAAGCCGCTCGGCCCGATGCGCGTGCCGGTTGCTGACGCCAAGCTGGTCTTGCGGCTGCTGACCGAAGGTATGTCGATCCGCGCCGCCGAGCGCACTACGCACGTCAACCGCAATACGATCTGCAAGCTGCTTGTTTTCTTCGGCGATGCGTGCCGAGAATTCCTTGACGAGCGCATGCACAGTCTGACGCTGACGCACCTGCAATTTGATGAGCAATGGACGTACGTAGCTAAGAAGCAAAGCCGGTTGACGCTCCAAGAGCGCGCCGAGAAGTGCGACGTGGGCGATGTGTACCTGTGGACCTGCATTGACCAGAAAACGAAGCTGATGCCCAGCTTCATGGTCGGCAAGCGTTCCGCTGACAACGCCCGGCGCTTCATGGTGGACGTAGCCGGCCGGCTGGTTTGGCCCGACACTCGGCCACATGCCTCAGACGCGCATGCGTACAAGTCCAGCGGCTACACGCCAGTCGTGCAAATCAGCACCGACGGCTTCGCCCCCTATCCCGAGGCGGTCGACTTGGCTTTCGGCCCGTACGTGAAGTTCGGAACGATCATAAAGGAGTACCGTAACGCGAACATGATCTACACGCCCAGCGAAATGGTGGGCACGAAGCGCACGGGGATACAAGGCATAACTGGCCGCCAGTCGCGGTCGATATGCACTTCGCACGTCGAACGTCTGAACGGCACGCAGCGGCTATTCTTGAAGCGGCTTAACCGGCTGACGTACTGCTTTTCCAAGAAGATGCGGAACCTGGAAGCGGCATTTGGCATGTTCGCCGCTTACTACAACTTCTGCTGGCAAACCCGCAAGCCTGGAAAATCTGGCCAGAAGCGCCCTACGGCTGCGATGATGGCTGGGTTGGCCGGGCATGTTTGGTCGTTTGACGAACTATTCGACGCCGTGCTTGCCAGAGCAACACCAAGTTAAGACACCACCGCCGATGCGTGTCAGCCCAACGGCGCGGGGCACGAGAACCCGTTTAGTTAGTGCACAATCTCGCAGTCGGGCCGCAGCGCGCGAAACCTCTGCACGCCGGCATCCGTGACGCGCGAGCCCTTCACATCCAGCGTTTTCAGCCCGGGGAACGTGGCCAGTATCTCCAGCCCCTTGTCGCTGACGGACGAATGCGCAACGTGCAACCCCGCGAGCGCGGGCATCGCTCTCAGAATCGCCATGCCTGCGTCGGTCGCCCCGGGAGATCCGTCAATGTTGACGAAAGTCACAGTCTTGAACCCCGCCAAATCTTTGAGGTCGGACTCGCCGAGTTTCGTGTCAGGCAATCCTAGAGACAGCAACATCGGCAGGTTGTGCAGGTGCTTCAGGCCTGCGCCGGTAACGGCCGTGAAGTTAAGCCAGAGCGAGCGTAGTTGCGTCAGCCCGCGAAGGTGTGCTACCCCTGCATCAGTGATTTTGCGGTTGCCGGCGATGACCAGCGAATTGAGCTGCGCCATGGCACCGACCGCGACCAGACCGGCGTCGGTGGTGTTGGTGTTCATTAAGATCAACCACGAAAGATTGCGTTGGTGGGCGAGGTGAGCCACGCCTTCGTCGCCGATGGGCACCTGCCGGACCTTGAACTCGACCAGATTTGCCAGGCCTTCGATTCTGGCAAAATCTTTATCCGTGACGGTATTGCAATCGTTCAATTCAATCCCATACAGCACAAACGGCTCGGCCGGCAATTGGGCCGCG
>DASXEJ010000210.1 GCA_036490175.1 Pirellulales bacterium
AAGATATCGCGGGCCATGTGAAAGAACAGGCTCCGTCTGGGGCCGCTTTGCTCGAACAGGTTCTCGGGGTACATCGGGATGGATAATGCAATCAGCGCGGCCGCCGTCAGCGAAACAACGAGCATCAGCAGCGCGCGCAGAAAGGGCTTCCAGGCGGGCTCATGCACGATGTGTTTCAAAAATGGTTCGAGGAAGGAGCTGAACTTTGACTTGTCAGAATGCGACAATGGGAGCGTCGGGCGCAGGGGTGAGGAGAACACCGCTTGGCAATGAGGGCAATGCGTCGGTTCTGCTGCGCCGTCGATAGCTTGTTCGAATTCTGCTTGACAGCTCGGGCAGGCGAAGCGATGAAGCATGATCCGTTTCCAAGGACAGATTGGAAGATGGGCACCTAGTCGACGGCACGTAGCTCACGATGCTGTCGCCGCAGCTGGTTTATTCTAGCGCATTGTACCAAGCGCCAGTGCGGGCCTCAAAAACACGGTACTCACCACGGTCTGGCCGATTTCTTCCAAATCGACCTTCACCGAGCAGGACTAGCGGTTACAGGCTCGAAACTTGGTGTTGAAGGCGATCGTGGCAGAACTCGTTCCCGCCGCAACGTGATCGACGGCCGGGAATTGCTCCGGCAACTTCGCGCCCCAGGTGCGCTGGCACTTTAGCCTCGCGTTGTTCGTGGGGTGGTTGTGTTTTCCCCAAACATGACCGCCCCAGCGCGTGGGCGGTCTCTATCAAAGGAGATTGCCCAATGATCACACCGGTACGAAAGACAAAGACCGAGCCCGCTTGGCACGCTGCGTTCCTGGCCATGCTGCCGATTGTTGAGCGCTACGCCCGATTCGCATTTCGCAATTTTGGCCCTGAAGCCAGTGAAGATGCCGTCCACGAAGTTGTCGCCAATGTCCTGGCCGCCTTTGCCCGACTCGTCGAAGTAGGCAAAGCCGACGTTGCCCACCCTGGTGTCCTGGCCCGCTATGCAGTTTACCAATACCGGGCTGGCCGGCGAGTTGGTGGTCGGCTCAGCATGCGAGACGTCACCTCCCTTCATGTCGAAACACGCCGGCGAATCACGGTCGAGCGGCTGGATCGCTTTGACGAGGCCGACGACGAGTGGCACGAAATCCTGGTCGAAGATAAGCACGCAGGGCCGGCTGAAACCGCCGCTGCTCGGATCGATGTCGCGGCCTGGTTCAGGTCATTGGGCCAGAAGCAACGGCAAATTGCGCAATCACTGGCTGAAGGGGAAACAACCGGCACGGTGGCCCAGATGTTTGGGTTTTCAGCCGGTCGCGTGAGCCAACTCCGGCGCGAGCTGGCCGAATCGTGGAGCAAGTTTCAGGGCCAAGTGGCGATGGCGGCGTAGCGTGCTGCCCATCGGTGCGGCAGATGCCGCGTTTTCGTTCTACATGCGAGGCTTCATCAATGCGTTTCAATCCATCTCGATGCCCAGAATGCGGAGAATTGCCCAAGGGCACCTGTGACGTGATTCCGGCAATCGCGCTTCTGTCTTTCGATGACGACGATGATGCCGCTGAGTTCGCCGGTGAATCTGAGGTTCTTTGGGATGGTCAAGAAACTCCAACCAATGCCGATGGGCTCATCGATTTGGTCTGTCCCAATGGACACGTCTGGCAGGCAAAGCTGGAAGAATAATTCAAGTCGTGGCCTTTTCAGAATCACGAAAGGAGATTCCGTGTCCCATGTCGTTCAGATCCAGACTGAAGTTCGCGATGCGGTTGCCATGCGGGCAGCGTGTCAGCGCCTCGGATTAACCCAACCAACGCAGCGCACGGTGCGGTTGTTCAGCGCCCAGGCGACCGGCTTGGCCGTTGAACTGCCCGGCTGGCGATATCCGGTGGTATGCAACCTGACTTCTGGCCAGCTCAACTTCGACAATTACGGCGGTCGTTGGGGTGACCAAAACCAGCTCGACCGACTGCTCCAGGCATACGCGTGTGAAAAGGCCAAGATCGAAGCTCGTAAGCGTGGCCATTCGGTCACCGAGCAATCGCTTGCCGACGGCTCGATCAAGCTGACCATCCAGGTCGCTGGAGGTGCCGCTTGAATCAGATCATCGAAATCATCATTTCGCCCGCTGGCCAGACCACCGTGCAAACAAAGGGCTTCACCGGCGCGAGCTGCCAGGACGCCAGCCGGTTCATCGAGCAGGCATTGGGCCAGCGGACTGGTGAGCAGCTCACGGCTGAGTTTCATCAGCCTGCTCAATCGTCGTTGCACGAGGAGGCATAATGGCCACAGCAACTCGTCGACGCGTTCTGCGGACTGCGCCAACGCCCACGGTCAACCACCGGCAGCAGGTTCAGCTTC
The DNA here is from genome assembly GCA_036490175.1 of Pirellulales bacterium. Taxonomy (NCBI): domain Bacteria; kingdom Pseudomonadati; phylum Planctomycetota; class Planctomycetia; order Pirellulales; species Pirellulales bacterium. The sequence goes on from DASXEJ010000210.1 coordinate 2,329, forward strand.
AACGCAAACGTTCACGGTTGGAAAAAGAGCGGGCCAGCCTGAACCGCTGGATGAGCCGTTTGCGCCGGGCATTTCACGCCGTGGAAAAAGCCCAAGCCAAAATCACGCGGCTCGAGCGGCAAATCGCCACGCTTGGGCAATCCTAGCCGGCTGTTCTGGTCGGCTTTTCGTTTATTCCCCCTTCCGGAGAAATCCCATGACGCTTTCTGTGCGTCTGGCTGAATACGTGCGCGCGTGCTTCACCGGCCTATGGGTCGAGAGCCATGAGCACGACGATGCCCTGGCTGAAATCGCCCAGCTCTGCCGGCACGAAAACTGGCGGTTGGCAACCTGGTCGATTGACCAGGGATTGAAAATCGCCGGCCAAACCGCTGACGTCGATACCGGCACGAACGATCCGTTGGCCGCGATCCGGTCTCTGAACGCCTTTAGCGGCACGGATAGTTCAGCCTTGCTGGTGCTGGTGAATTTTCACCGGTTTCTGAACTCAGCCGAAGTCGTGCAAACGCTGGCCACGCAAATTACGGCCGGCAAGCAGAACCGCACGTTTGTCGTGATCTTGTCGCCGGTGGTGCAGATCCCTACCGAGCTGGAAAAAGCATTTGCCGTGATTGAGCATGAGCTGCCCGACCGCGATCAGATCGAACAGATCGCACATGGCGTGGCTACAGAGCCGGGTGAAATTCCCGATGGCGATGGCTTGGTCAGCGTTCTTGATGCTGCCGCCGGCTTGACCCGCATGGAGGCCGAAAACGCCTTCTCATTGAGCCTCGTGCGCCATCAGCGGCTCGAGCCTGAGGCGATTTGGGAGCTAAAGTCCGGCATGCTGAAGAAAAGCGGCACGCTGCAATTGCATCGGGGCAGCGAGCGGTTCAGTGACCTCGGGGGTATGGAAGCGCTGAAGAGCTTCTGCCTTCGAGCCATGCGGCGGCGGGCCAATCGAAGCTCCGATGTGCGGCCGCGTGGCGTCCTGCTGCTGTCTCCGGCCGGCTGTGGTAAGTCTGCGTTCTGCAAATCGCTGGGCAACGAAACCGGCAGGCCGGTGCTGACGCTTGACGTGGGCTCATTGCTTGGAAGCCTAGTTGGCCAGAGTGAGCAGAACATCCGCCACGCTTTGCGGATCGCCGATGCAATGGCACCCTGCGTTCTATTCTGCGATGAAATTGAGAAGGCGCTGAGCGGTGTTGCCAGCTCAGGGCAAACGGATTCTGGTGTCTCGGCTCGCCTGTTTGGCCGCTTGCTGACTTGGCTCAACGACCACGAAAGCGATGTGTTCTTCGTGGGCACATGCAACGACATCAGCAAATTGCCACCTGAGTTTTCCAGGGCCGAGCGCTTTGACGGTGTGTTCTTCGTCGATCTGCCAGACGTGGCACAACGTCGGGCCATCTGGAAGCTGTACATCGACAAGTTTGGCTTGGATGCAGCGCAGCCCAAGCCGGTCGATGCTGATTGGACTGGCGCGGAAATTCGCGCATGTTGCCGCTTGGCGGCGCTGCTCGAAGTCTCGTTGGTTGAAGCAGCACAGAATGTGGTGCCTGTTGCCAGGACTGCCGGTGAGGCGGTGGAGCGATTACGGACCTGGGCCCATGAACGCTGTTTATCGGCCGATCAGCCGGGGATCTACAAGCGCGATGGCGTCCGTGGCCAAAAGCCGGGCCGTAAGGTCAATCGCGATCCGTCCAATAACTGAGGGCTGAACGCAAGAAGGCCTGCGCAACTCAATTACCGGTAATTAGACGATGGCTGTAGTGTGTCCAACAATGGAGGCAATAACATGCCTGACCTGCAAGACGGTGAGTCAACAGAAATCAAAGGCTCAGCCCGTCTACCGTATATCCTGAAGAATGTCGGCGGCGTCTACTCATGCAGTTGCCCAGCTTGGCGAAATCAATCACTTCCAATCGAACGCCGCACCTGCAAACACCTGATCAGATTCCGTGGTGAACAAGCCGAAACAGAACGCCTCGCTCGCACCGTTAGCCCACCAGCTATCGACACGTCCAAAGCAGCAGCTCCGCCCATTTTGCTAGCCGAAAGCTGGGACAACGCCACCGACATGACCGGCTGGTGGCTGAGCGAAAAACTTGACGGCGTGCGTGCGTACTGGGATGGGAAGCGATTCTTGTCGCGGCAAGGAAATGTTTTCCATGCGCCTGACTGGTTCACGGCCGGATTGCCGGCCTTTCCGCTCGACGGCGAGCTGTGGCTGGCCCGCA
>DASXEJ010000211.1 GCA_036490175.1 Pirellulales bacterium
TCGCCACGTTGAGCAGATTCGCCATTGCCAGGTCTCCTTCCGCGGCTAAACACCGCTGGAAACCTGTAGGACGAACCTTCCTCTCAAAAGTGGCTGGTTTTCACCCGCCGATCACTGGCTGGAGTTGCGCGCCGACTGACAATTGGTGGAACGCCTCGCTGCCAGGCGGAGGTAAGGTCGCCTTGCGGGCCTTGAACGCGCGAACGTTCTTGGCTGGCGCCCAAGTGCACGGGGTCGGGGTTCTGGATTCCTAGCTTAGAGTTTGAAACTTATGCCGCAGTTGAGCTGCGGCGAGCTTTGACGGGGGCGCATCCTACGGCAGCCACTATGGGGCGCAATCATACCCAGGGGGCCCCCAAATCGCTGACTAGGATCCCGGGCCTAAGAGGTGGCATGCTTATTGCGTCTCTAATCGCGCTGGGAAAACGAACGTCAAACGAAAAACAACTGCTCGCAAGGAGATCTGACAATGCGCGCCCTAATGACTACGGCTGCGCTGAGCGCGGCCCTTTGCGGGATTCCAGCCGTGAGAGCCCAAGCTCCGTATGAAAACGCCCCTGAGGTGGCTCCGATTGTTCCATTCGTGCAAGCCGATGATGCGGCAGCGCAACCTAGCGATGAGATGCTCAGTCCCTCCGGGTCCAGATTAGGCGATGCACCAAAGGTCGAGCGGAACACCGCACGCCGCTTGGCAGATGATTGGCGGTATCGATACCACAATGGCCGACATTGGTATTACTTGCCGAGTAACGCGTGGGTCGTTTGGATCGACGAAGAATGGATTCCTTATACAACAGGCATGTTCAGAGCCAAGCCGATTACACCGCAGCTCAACGGACAGCGATACGGAAGCCGTGGATACAACAGTGGGGTTTATGGACAGTCGATTACGAAGTCGGTAAACGCGGGTGAATTCGCAAGCCCTCAACCCGATCCCTTTTGGGGCCCAAACATACCGGCAAGCGGCTACTTGAGTGACACGCCCACCGGTTATGGTCATGTCGTTCCTGGAATGAATGCTCCAAGAGCACGGACGCCCCTTCCAAACCAAGCCGAGTTGCGGCGGGCTAGAAGTAAGGCAGCTGGCAGACGCGATGGAAAACTGCCCGAGCCGAGTGTGGCCGCTCCTTAACGGTCGAATCCTTGTCACCCTGGGCCAGGTAGGCTCGCCACGCCGCGTCTCATTGTTTCACTCGCACATTGCTCGCCGTGCGATCAAGGCGCGCAACATTCGACCATCTGTGGCCTTCGCATTGCAAGCGTTTTTACAGTTCCCAGTCAGCTGATGGGGGCTGATAGCTCTTGGCCGTCACGATCTATTCCCCGCTCGTGGCGGCCTTTTTTTGCCCTGTCAGGACTTGCATGTTTCAGGAGTATTTAGCTAGAGGAGTGCGTGACTCGCCCTGCGCCCGCTTAGACGAACTGCCAATTCTCCGCGAGGTACATAGGATGCTCGACACTAAGGAAGTATATCGCAAGTCGGAGTTTTGCCGTTGGGTTCAGCGCACGGGTCTCGACAACGAGGAGCGGTTTCTGATCGCCAAGTACCTTGATCCGAAAAAACGAACGCTCGAAGCCGGCTCCGGCGGAGGCCGAATCTTACTGGCCATGCACGCCAACGGGTTCGAGCATCTCAGCGGCTTCGATATATTGCCGGAATTCGTTGAGGCGGCCCGTGAGCGCGATGATAGTGGCACAATTGATTACCGTGTGCAGGACGGCCGCGCGCTGGCGTATGACGATGGCAGCTTTGATCAGCTCGTCTATCTGCAACAGTTCCTTTCGGTCGTGGGGGCCGCAGAGGACCGGCGGAAAGCGATTGCAGAGGCCTTTCGCGTATTGCGTCCGGGCGGTCGCATAGTGATCAGCCTGTTGTGCATGCGCGGCCGCAAGCGGCGCTATTGGCCGCTGCTCGCCTGGCTGCAATTGCTGCGCACGGTGACGTTCCGTCAGTTGAGCAATCAGCATCAACCGTGGTTGCGCCTCAACAACGCGCCCCACTTCAAGGCTTTGATCGACCGCGGACCATATGTCTACTGGTATCACGAACAGGAGGCTGTGGCGCTATTTCGTGACGCGGGATTTGTGGTCGAGGCTCTCGGCTCCGAGGCACAAATTGACGCCCGGCATCTGGCGTCTCCGCCGGCCGTACCACGTCACGAGCCGTTCCGTGGAGTTCTCTACATGGTTTGCCAGAAGCCGGCTTGAAGCAGCACAGCTATTTCCGAATCCTCGACCATCGTGCTTGCGGTATTTGCAGCGGTGTGCCTATTTGGCTATTGCTGCCGTCGAGTGCGCACACGTTTGACAATGTTGGTCAACCTAATCTAAGTGATGTGTGCTCGGTGATGCGATTCCCGGGCATTTAGGTCGTCAGGTTCCTGCCCCACCTCGCAGCCTTTTTCATGCGCTCTGCAAAACGTCCGCTGTGACGCCTCAAGGTGCATCTCGCCCGCGCGATATGATGCCGTTCCCAAGCCTCCGGCAAACCAAGGAAATCTCCCATGCCCCATGATCTCGACGATCCTGTCGGCCCGCGTGCTCGCGGCCAGCCGTCGACCCGCTTTCGCCACTGCCAATCGCGCTATCTTCCCTGCGTTCTGGGCGTACGATTCTGTCACGTTAGGCACTTCATCATCGTGCAGCTTATGGTCTGCATTGGCCGGCCGTAGGTCGCCGTTGAGATATGCATTGGCCTTCGCCAGCTCGAAGCCATCTTTAGCCCATTCCGCAGGCAGCAGGTGCCGAACGTAAGGTATAGTTTCCTAGCGACGTGGCCCCGAGCTTTTGTCTTTTCCGTAGCCGCGACGGCTATCTTGTTGCGCTTCTGAAGACTGCATGATCGCGCAATGACCAGAGCGCCTGATTTTTGTACGCGTCGCCATCGTTGGCCGACTCATGCTAGGATTACCACAGCACCGTCCGTGTCGGGCACGGACAGTGGCGGGGAGGTCGAACCTCGCCCGATGGTTGCAACGTCGGGAAAAGCCCGTTAAACGCGGGCCGCCGCTTACTCAGGGGCGTAGCTCAAGGAGAGCCTCGGCTCACCGAAGATGCAGGTGCGAATCCTGCCGCCTTCATTCCTTACTGCACGCATCGGCTACTAAAGAGGGCCATGACGGAAAGAACATCGGCACATCATCGCTGGTGGCAATTTGGCCTGTTCGCCGGCGGGACAATCGTTGTATGTCTGTTCGTATGGCAGTTTGCACTGGTCCGCGAACGGCAATCAATGCGAGCCTTTATCAAGGCAAAGGGGGGCGTACTGCGTTCCCTTGAGGAATGGCGCCCAGCGCGGCAAGGGGAAGGTACGGTCGCGGTCGCGTCGCACAATGGCATTCCCTTTTGGCGGCGCTGGCTCGGAGATGAGGCGGTCGCCGACATACTGTGGCCGCGTGGCTTAGTGCCCTCCGACATTCAACGAACGCAGGCGCTTTTTCCGGAAGCCGAGCAGCGGATGTACGTCGCTCCCGTGAACGCCGAGTTGAATTCACAAGACGCGCCAAGCGGGCAGTAGGGTTCAGCCAACGTCGACATACGTAAGCGAACAAGAGCGGTCTAGAATTGCATGGCCGGGTTTAGTCTTCCCCCGCCAGAGAGAGTAGTCCAGGCAATTGTCGCCTGGGAGGCTCCTTTTATTAAGCGGTGGTCAGGCCAGAACTTGCTTCTGCGAATATCTGACCTAGGCTTCTAGAACCACAACTTCGTGTCCTGGAGAATGCGAAACGATGGTAGTTAGAGGCAGACATTTCTTGGACGCCCTCCGGCGATTCCTCTCCTCCGAGGACGGCCCCGCTGCCGTCGAGTACGCATTGCTTCTGGCGATGACTACGCTGGTCTGCATTTCGGCTGTGAAATCCATCGGCACCAACGCCACCACCCAATTTGGCAAGGTTTCCGCGAAACTCGGCTCATAGCATAACTTGCGTCCATTACCGGGAGACGACGATCATGATCCGGCCCTATGCCATACAGCGGCTTACCAGCGCTTACGATAGGCTAGCGGCACGGGCTTGGGAGAAGCATGTCCATCATATACTCTCAACGCGTCGTATACGATTCCGCCGGGACGCTCTGCTCATCCATGAAAGCGGAGATCGTTTCTACGTCCTGAGTCGTGACATTTCCAAGGGCGGACTCGGGCTCGCTCATGACCGCGAGATGCCTGCTGGTAAGGTACGAATCAGCGTGGACGTGGGGAACGGCCGCGCTATGAAAGCGCCGGCACGTCTTGTGTGGTGCCGACAAAGTGAGGACGGCTCGTACGTCAGCGGAATCGAGTTTCTAGCAGTTCCCATCGTGCATATGTCCATCGTGACAGGAAACGTTGCGGCCATTGCCTAATTCGCAATGTGCAGGAGCCGCGCTCGTGCCTTGGCCGGATAACACAAGCGGAGAGATGCATGGGCATTGATCTACCATCGCTGCAAGCGGCACTCCGTCCAATCCTTGACGAACTACGGCAACGCGAAGAGTGCGCAGGCCGCTCGCACAAACGGCGCTCGTATCGGCGCCAGGCAACGATTTTGATGGACGACGGAAGCCGGCGGCCAGCCATTACTCGTGATGTGTCCCTAGATGGACTTGGTCTCTTGCACATGGGCCAATTGGAGCTGTCGGAAGTCGACGTTCGAGTCGCTACAACCCCGGAAACGTCTGCTCGCTTGCGCGTGCGGATCGCCTGGTCGAAGGAGCTAAAAGACGGCTGGTTCATCAGCGGTGGCCCGGTAATAGCCGGATGGGGCGATCTGGAGTTGCCGATTGATGGCGCACTGGATTGACCAGGGTACAGCAATGCCTCCTACCAGCCACGATAGCCGCGATGACATACACGCAACTGCTGCACGGGTGGCGTTTTCCGGGATATCGGATTCACTTCGAGTATTCCCTGCTCGACGGCCCAGTTGAATACTCTCGACACACCAAACAAACCCGTTCTTCGTGTTGTCGTTCGCTTTCGAGGCAGTCAAACAGCCGATGACATTGATCGGCTTCAAGTCCGCCACTGCCAGTTCGCCGATGTGGTCAACGATGGGCTATATGCCCCGTCGATACCATTTGAACGATGATGGCCGGTTCGTCTCGACCCATGCCAGGAATTGTTCGGCCAATTCTTTGACCGTTCTCTTCCTGGTCGTGGGTATCTTCCCCGCCATCTGCCTGTAGAATTCTCGGAACGCATCGTCCTTGGCTGGCTGCGCGGTTTTGCTGTCGGCCGGTCCGAGGCGGACCTGCTTGCCATCAAGTTCTCAATACCAAGCCTTGTAGTTGACTTTGTAGAAAGGGTGTGTCATGGCCATTAGCTCTCTGTACGCCCGTAAGGTGGTTTACATCACGGACAAGCCAGAGGCGAAATGACCCCGAAAATGCTATGATTATCCTGTAAAACAGGCATTCGGGCCCGTAGCTCAGTGGTTAGAGCAGGGGACTCATAATCCCTTGGTCGTGTGTTCGAATCACACCGGGCCTATTTTCTGTTATGACGATTCACTGGTACTTGGACCCTTGCAGCACCGGAAGTGCTCGCGGTCTCGCAGGGTTGGGCTCGCGTCAACCGATTGGGCGTCGGCTTGCACAAGCGGGCCGGACGCCGCGATCGTTCAGATAAGCGCGCTATCGGGGCGGCTCGCATCGTGTTGGCGTTGTGCCTCAATGGCTTTGTACAATCACGTGCATGAGCGCGGCTGCTCCCATCCGCCGTCGCCGGCTTTCTTACAGCCTGCGATCGTTGCTTGTCACAATGACATTGACCTCGGTTGGCCTCGCGTGGGTAACCAATGAGCGGGCGCAATCGAAGCGTGAGCTCGAAATGCCGAGCAACGCAGAGCGACCAGCGGCAATATATAGAATATAGATATCCTTTTGTGTGGGCGATTCGATCCGTCCTTCAAAGTACCACGTACGATCGCGCCGTCGTGGTGGCGTCGGGCTCTTTCACACCTTTGCGGCCTCAGAGTCGCGGCCATCGACTTCCGCAGAGGCGGCATCAACGTCCCCGGCCAAAAATCGCTAGTCGGCCGTCGATGCCCACGATCGGCACGACGTCGCCGAGTCGTCCAGGTCCCGATCACTTGGCCAGCCACGATTGAAATTCTTCGCGCCAGACGCCTGCCAGGGCCGGCACCTCGAGCAAACGTCGCAGGTCGGCGGGCGCGGGCTCGCGGTTAACGATCAGGTGCAGCATGTCGGTAACCGTGATCTGTCGTTCATCCGCATGGACCTGTTCAATGAAATCGCCAGGGCCGACATGGCCCTCCTCGACGACGGCGAAGTAAATGCCCGGCCGACCCCTCTGCAGAAAGGTTTTGACCATGCCGGGATGGCCAAAGCGAATCCCCAATTTGTAACAGGGCATGCGGGGTTGAGTGACAACAAGCCGTGCGGTGCCGATGCGGAACTCGTCGCCAATATGAACCTGGTCCTCGATAAGCCCCTCGGTCGTTAGGTTCTCACCGAAAGCACCGGGAAGCAGGCTACGACCGAGCAGCGCTTGCCAATCGCCGTAATGCTCGGAGGGATAGGCGTAAACCGCTTTGTCGCGTCCACCGTGAACGCTCAGGTCGGCCTGCCCATCGCCGTCGAAATTCAACTTGCGCAGCGGCACGGCGCTCGCCACAGGATCCTTAAAGATGCCTGTGAGGACCGTCCCCCCATTCCAGGGAACTTCGCGAGGCATTCCCACATTGACAGACAAGACGCGCATCGTTCTTCCGTTGCGAAAGGCATTCGTGTAACGGCAGCTTCTGGCCTTTCCGGGACTGGCCGCCGCAATTCTACAGAGGGGGGCAAGGCCGAGAGATCTACCGATAGCCACCGGCGTCATTTTTCGCGAGGACGGCCTTCGCCAGGTAGTCGTGATAAATCATGGGCGCCGTATGACCGTCGCCTAACCGTGGGCGCCGCCGAGTCGCCGTCGCGAGTTTCATCGCGGCGACCTTAGTGCCATGTATCTGAAACTAACACGTTGAATACCCCAACAGTTTTCCAAGAGTCAGAAACCAAAACTGCTCAATCCGGGATGGTCATCGGGCCGACGGCCCAATGGCCAATGAAACTTCCGATCTTCCGCTTTGATCGGCAGGTCGTTGATGGAAGCATGCCGCACAGCCATCAGACCGTGCTCGTCGAACTCCCAGTTTTCGTTGCCATACGAACGGAACCAGTTCTCTGCATCGTCGTGCCATTCGTATGCAAAGCGCACGGCAATTCGGTTCTCGTGAAACGCCCACAATTCCTTGATCAGGCGGTAGTCGAGCTCGCGCGTCCATTTTCGCTGCAGCAGGGAGACGATCTGCGTTCTGCCCAGGGCAAACTCGGCCCGATTACGACAGCGACTCTGTAAACTGTAGGCCAGGGAAACCTTTTCTGGGTCGCGTGAATTCCAGCCGTCCTCTGCAAGTCGCACCTTTTGAGCAGCGGATTCGAGACTGAACGGAGGAAGCGGCGGCCTGGTTTCAGTAGATGGCATGTGCGGGTATCCTGAATCTTGCAAGTACACAAGGCTTTAGCTGGCATCGATTCTAAACAATCCTTGCAGTCATGTTTGCGAAATCCTGCACGCCGCTCATTCTTTGCGCGGTGTTGCCAGGTCGTTGCGACAATATCGGACGACGAATCGGCTGACTCGTCAGATTACGATTGATGCCCGGACAATATTTCGAACTGTATCCCTCTCGTTGAAATTGCTGCATGGAACGACTAACACTTCATCAGTTCGTCCTCACTGTCGTACTACTGTCATTATTGACCTTGCCGTCCGCGGCCGACTCGCGGCCGAACGTCGTTCTCATTTTCGCCGACGATCTTGGCATCAATGATTTGGGATGCTACGGACGGCAGGATCATCACACGCCCAATCTGGATCGCCTCGCATCACAGGGGATGCGGTTTTCCTGTGCCTATACGGCGCAACCGATTTGCTCGCCCTCGCGGGCCGCGATCATGACCGGCAAGTGCCCTGCGCGGCTGAACCTGACGAACTTTCTGCCTGGTCGCGCCGATGCGCGATCTCAGTCCGTCCTGCAACCCAGGATCGAAGGCCAATTGCCGCTGGAAGAAGTGACGCTGGCCGAAGTGCTACGGAACGCCGGCTACGCCACCGGCCTGTTTGGCAAATGGCATCTCGGGGGCGACGGCTTCGGGCCAGAGCAGCAAGGATTCGATGTGGCCGTTTCGCCCCAAGCAAATACCAAGCCTACGCTCGCGTCTGGCGGCAAAGGGGAATTCGCCATCACCGCGGCGGCAGCACGATTCATCGAGGAAAATCGTAATCGGCCTTTTTTCTGTTACGTGCCTCACAACAATCCCCATATTCCGCTTGCGGCGGCGCCCGAACTGATCGAAAAGAACCGAGGCGCCTTTCATCCGATATACGCGGCGATGATCGAAACGCTGGACGAGGCCGTGGGGCAATTGATGGCAAAGGTCGAATCTCTTGGTCTCGCCGACCGCACCATTTTTGTCTTCACGAGCGACAACGGTGGATTGCACGTGCTCGAGTCTCCCGGCACTCCAGCGACATACAACCGACCTTTCCGAGCGGGAAAAGGATTCGTTTACGAAGGCGGGCTACGCGAACCGCTCATCCTTCGCTGGCCGGGCGTGGTGGCGCCGGACAGCCAATGCGCGACGCCGGTGGTACTAACTGATCTTGTGCCCACGCTTCTCGAAGCGGCCGGCGTCAACGCGGCGCAAACCGTGGGCCCACTCGACGGTACGAGCCTGATGCCAGTGCTGCGCGGTGAGTCGCCGCCGCCCAGAGTCATTTGCTGGCACTTTCCGCATTATACGAATCAAGGAAGCCGACCAGCCGGCGCGATTCGTGAAGGGGATTGGAAGCTCGTCGAACAGTTCGAGGGTCACAGCATCGAGCTTTACAACCTGGCGCACGATCCTGGGGAAGAAACCAACCTTGCCGAATCCGAATCCGCCCATGCCGAGGAGCTTCACCAGAAGCTAGACACGTGGCGAGCGAGCGTTGGTGCGAGAATGCCCGGGCCCAATCCCGAGTTCGACGCAGCGCTTCATCGGCGGCTTTATGGCGAACAGGACCCGTCGCGACTGATTGCCGCGACGACCGCGGCCGCAACTGAACCCGCCTGGCAGGAATGGCGCCAGGCGATGAATGCGGCGGTAAAGAACCGCCAGCCGAGAGTCACACCCGCACATGGCGACATTCGATTGCACGCGAAGGATGCGCGCATCCACGGGCAAACCCTGAGGTATGAACCGCAGCCCAATAAGAATGTACTGGGATTCTGGACGAACGCCGCCGACTGGGTCGATTGGGAGTTTGAGATTACTACGCCGGGACTGTACGAAATCGAAGTTCAACAAGGCTGCGGAAAGGGAAGCGGCGGAGCAGAAGTCGCCGTCGAAACCGGGGCTCAGGTGCTGTCGTTCACTGTGCAGGATACGGGGCACTTTCAAAGCATGATTCTGCGAACAATTGGTCAAATCGAGCTACCCGTCGGCAAGCACAAGCTGGCAGTGAAGCCCCGCACGAAACCGGGCGTTGCCGTGATGGACTTGCGCCGCATCGTTCTGCGGCCGTTGCCGTAACAGCGCGGGAATCGTCACATGGAGACAGTATATCGCGGCCTCGCAAACCTGATTGTGCGACGGCCGCACGGCAAATTCTCGGCGACGCAATCAGGCCACCAAACGTGCCGGTGTCGCTGCCGACGCTAACTGGTCGGGGTGACACCGCTGAGTGACCGCGGCCTACTTCGTCATTTCGCTCGCGCCGGCTATGGCGCCGCTGACGATCGTGTCGCCAAGCGTCTCGCCATAGAAACTGACGCTGGATTCATACCCGCCACGACGATACTCTTCGGCAGGCAGCATGTAGCTAATCCATTGGTCCGCCAGCCCGCCGATAACGGGATTCTTGGCGCCGGTGGCGCGGCCAGCTTCGCTCTTGATCTTCATACCCAACGAGGCCGCCATCTCGCCCGGTATGCCCACGATCAACAAATCGCCCAGCCGTAGCGAAATCGTGTCGACTTTCGCCGGAAATAGTACCGGCAGTATCTCCTTGAACAATTTTTCGCTCAAGCCATATTCGGCCCCGCCGGTCTTCATAAAGTCGGGATGCCACGTTCGCTCGGGCAGCGCAATCGAGTGGGAGTGATAAGCGAACGGCACGTCGGCCGAGGCTTTTGTCGATTGCCATTGTTTCCAAGCGACGATGCCCAAGTCGCGACCATAGCGTTCGGCCCTTTCCCAGTGGCTGTCGCCGGCGTCAGGGCGGCCGATTGGGGCTTGATCTCCTTCGGCACCGTTGTAGTACATCGCCGTGACGCCGTTGCCGACCAGCGACTCAATCGTCCGCTGCAAATGGCCAGGCCAATCGCCCGAAAACAGCATATCCTCGCCGGACATGAACGTGGGATGCGCCGTGAAGTTGACAAGGACTGCCAGCGGTTGCCCCTGCGCGGTGTCGATGCGAGTGACGGTCATATCGTTGTCGGTCACCTTCCCGCCGCGTCGGTTGCGGTTCCAGCCTTCGATCGATTTGGTCGTCGTCCCCACCGATACTTTGACCAGTTGCCGCTCGGCCTGACGAATCACCTGCAACAATCGATCCAGGACGAACTCGTGAACCCGCGCGTTGTAAATGCCAAGTTGTGGAACCTGGAAAGTATTGAGCGGGTTGATGGCATTCATTTCGATGCTGGTATGCGAGTGACTGGGCAGCAACATGATTTGGCCCGTCGACCAACCCTCGTTCAGTCGCGCAACGAACTCCGGCTTTAAAGTGGGCGGAAAGCCGACGATATCTACTGTCACGATCGCGAACTTTTTCTGGCCATCAGAGACCACCAGCGCCTTGGCATAGATACGATCGTGTACGCCCTCGGCCGGGCGGTTCATCCGCTCGCCGTAGCCGCCCAGAGGTGCCTGCAGCTCCAACGGCGGAGTGAGATCGATCCGAGCCACACCAGCCGTGAGTTCAGCCGCGCGACAGACGGCGATCATCGCCGAGCGAGGGGCGAGCAACGCACAACCTATCGAGACCATCACCAGAACGCGCGCCGTCGTTCGCATCATCTTGTACCCCCTGCAGCGTGTAAATCGGCCCCGCCGCATTGTAGTAGGCTCGAGACGGGGAATCGACCGGCGGCCGTGCGTAATCGACGTCGCCTGGTGATAGATCATAGGCAGTGGTGACGCCATGCGAGTGCGATTTTGAACTTGCTGGATTAGTTCTTCCTGGCCGGCAAGCTCGCTAACAACGATACCAGCGCCGCAGGTTGAATCGGTTTGACCAGGTGCAGATCGAAGCCGGCCGCCTGCGTGCGCTGGCGATCCTCGTCGTGTCCCCAGCCCGTCTGGGCCACGATGAGGGCATCCCGCATGTTGGGAATCTGGCGCAAGCGGCGCGCGACCTCATACCCGTCCATGCCTGGCAATCCGATATCCAAGAGAACCACGGCGGGCCGAATTTCCTGCGCCGTTTGTAATGCGCTGGGCCCATCATAGGCGCACCACACCTGATTTCCCATCACGCGCAGCAGTATCCCCAGGCTGTCTGCTGAGTCATGATTGTCGTCGACAACCAGAATTCGATGCGACGTCGCGGGAGTTGTTTGTTCGCCGGCTGCCACCGCCGCAGATCGGACCGCGGAGGGGACTGGCTGCAAGGGCAATCGCACGACAAACTCGGACCCCTTGCCGAGACCGTCGCTGCGAGCTTCTACAGAGCCTTCGTGCATTTCGATCAGACGACGCACTAGAGTCAAGCCGATGCCGAGCCCCCCATGCGACCGCCCGATGCTGCGATCGACCTGTGTGAACATTTCGAAAACCTGCGGTAGCATGTCGGCAGCGATGCCGATGCCATTATCTCGCACGCGAATGACCGCCTGTTCGTTCTCTTTGGCGACAGACAGCCAAATATGGCCATTCCCTTCGGGGGTGTATTTTGCCGCGTTGTTCAGCAGATTCGAAATCACTTGAGCCAGTCGCGTGATGTCTCCCACCACGCGCAGCGGTTCGGAAGTCAACTCGATGTGCAGCACGTGATGGGCCGCCTCAATGCTGGGACGACTTGTTTCCAGCGCTAGCTCGAGCACCTGTGCAACGTCTAGTTGGTCGCGCCGCAACTCGAATTTGCCGGAAGTGATGCGGCTGATGTCGAGCAAATCGTCAACTAGCCGAACCATTTGAGCCAGCTGTCGTTCGATCATTTCGCGGGCGGCTTGCAGTTGCGGATCCGGCGGCCCTGCCAGCTTCAAGAACTCCGCAGCATTTCGCATCGGCGCCAGAGGATTGCGCAGTTCGTGGGCCAACAACGCCAAGAATTCATTCTTCTTTTGGTCCGCATCACGCAGCTGGTTCAACAGCTTGGAATTCTCGATCGTAAAGCTGGTGCGGCGTGCAATCTCGACGCCCAGGCGCAGGGCTTCCGCCGTATAACGACGGCGCGATGTGCTGTGGGCAAATGTCATCACTCCCAGCCGCCGTTGGCCGATCTGCATGGGAACCATCATCAGCGAGCTCAGGCCCAGTCCGCGCAAGAACTCCAAGTGCGCTGGGCTGGCCGCGATCGCTTGCAGCCATTCCTCAGTGACTGCGCTAACCAGCAGCGGCTCGCCCGTTTGCAATACGGTGCGAATCGGATGTTTTGTGGCGCTGCTGTGAGGAACAAATTGTCGGACCTGTTCGCCCCAATGCGACAGGGCCGAATCGACATGCTTCCAACTCACCCGTTCGATTTCATCCTCCGGCGTAAGGACGTCAAAGAAGCACATATCACCTAGCGCCGGCACCGTAACCTCGGCGACCTGTCGTAAAACGCTCTGATAGTGCCGCGAGCCAACCACGACTTCGCTGACATCGGCCAACAATCGATTTGTATTGTCGGCCTGTCGTCGTTCGTACACATCCCGGAATACCAAAACTGCTCCCACAACATGGCCGAATTGATCTCTGATCGGGGCGGCACTGTCGTCGATGGGGCGTTCTACACCCGTTCGGGAAATAAGCAGCGTATGATTTGCCAGGCCGATGATCGCCCCTTCTCGCAAGGCACGCTGCGCAGGGTTTTCGACGGTCCGCCTGGTGTTTTCGTTGACAATGTCGAACACTTGTTCAAGTGGTTTTCCGACGGCCTCGCGGCCTTTCCAGCCGGTCAGATCCTGTGCCACTCGGTTGACGAAGGTGACTCGCCCTGCAACGTCGGTGGCGATCACCGCGTCGCCAATGCTGCTCAATGTGATCTCGAATCGCTCCCGCTCCTGGTGCAGGCTGGCGTTGGACGCAACCAACTCCGCCGTTCGCTCTAGAATGCGGCGTTCGAGTTCTTGGTTGACACGCTGCAATTCGCGCTCGGCACTACGGCGGGCCTCTACCTCGCGTTCGAGTTCTTCAGGGCTGCGCATCGACAAGGCACGCGGCACGATCGGCACGAGAGCCACCACGGTCGACCAGGAGATGATGGCCGTCAGGAACTCTACGAGCCCCAACAGCCGATACGCAGGCCACCAGAACATCGCCGCGTCCAGCAAGTGCGTCAGTCCGCAAGCGAGAATGAACGCGCCAAACAGCCAGAAGATCCCTTTGAAAGGGACCGAGGACTTCCGCCACACAAAATAAATCAGCACCGCGGGAATGGCCGTGTAAGCTGACCACACGCCGAGATCGGACACGATATACAGCCAGCCGTGGAAATCGGTCCAATTTCCGCAATGCCAGCGTGGCGGAAAGCCAGTGGTACTTAATAACTGCGACAAGAATTCATACATAGTTACTTGCGCCTATGCGGTGCGAAAATCGCCGCGGACTTGCGCATCCTATCATGCGGGGAGTGACGATGGAGAACGACGGAAACCTCATTCCAGTCGCCGGAGTGATCCGGCACGCTGAGAACCAAGTTGGCGGCGCGTTCGAATCTTTTCCAGAGCAAGCGATCGCCGTGCCCATGCACCGACGACGTCCGGGTGTGGAGGATCGTTGGCTCGATTCTGACCCTCGCGTGTGTCAGACCAGACAGCTCGCGCGGAATACGGACTCGTCGTTCCGCGCGTTTCGGGCACCAGTACGTCGCTGCGCGCGGCAATGAATGCCACACCAGACTCCCGGGAAAAGACCGGGGCCACGTCGGTCGACCATTGCCTGTCCGGCACAGGTCCATTCGTCGTTTCTTACGTGGGTCCGTTTAATAGAAAGACGATCTCGAAGGGCCAATCGCCCGCCGTGCCGGTGCTGACTTTGTAGGGGACGGGGGCCTGCTGGCCATAGACTTT